>VYCM01000066.1 GCA_009843915.1 Acidimicrobiaceae bacterium
CCCCCTCGGCCGACACCGAAGACGCCCCCGCCCCCCACAGGAAAGACACGCCCGTCTCCGCCGCCGGGGCGCTCAGCGAGTGGTGAACACGCCCGCGTCGAACACCACTCGGTCACCCACCCGGGTCTGGAACAGCGTGGTGTCGCCGTCCACCCACATGTGCACGTCGAGCCGCTGCCCGGGCAGGACCGGCGCCTTGAAGCGCCCGCCCATCGATCCGAACAGGGACGGATCGCTGCCGCACAGCGTGTGCAGCAGGGCCCGGCCGGTCACCCCGAACGTGCACAGCCCGTGCAGGATCGGGGTCTCGAAGCCGGCCATGGCCGAGAACGAGGGATCGGAGTGCAGCGGGTTGCGGTCGCCGTTGAGGCGGTAGAGCAGGGCCTGGTCGGTGCGGGTGTCGTAGCCGGTCACATGGTCGGGCTCGCGGTCGGGCTGCCGCCAGGTGTTGGACGGCCCGCGGTCGCCGCCCCAGCCTCCCTCGCCGGAGATGAACAGCCCGGCCCGGCTGGTCCACATCGGCTCGCCGTCGTGGCTGCGGACGTTGGTCTCCAGCACCACCAGCGCGGCCTTGATCTTGTCGTAGATGGCGGCCACCCGGGCCTGGGCCACCGCCGATCCGGCCGCCGGCAGCTCCTGGTGGAGCTCGATGTGCTGGTCGCCGTGCAGCAGCGCGGCCAGGTTGAAGTCCCCGTAGTCGGGCATGTTGCCCGCGCCCAACACCACCGCCTGGGTGGGCAGCGCCCGCTGGGCCACGCCCCGGGTGTTCTCGGTGGTGAACTCCAGCTCGAAGCCGGTGGGATCCGACGCGCCGGCCCCCACGCCCAGGGCGTACAGCAGGCTGTCCTTGGAGGTCCAGCTGATCTCGGTCTCTTCTCCCACCGCGCCCACGGCATCAGGATTGATGGGCATCACACCTCCAGAATTCGTCCAGCGGTCTTCGGCTCACGCTAACGCCCCGCGGTACCATCCAAGCAGTGAATTCAGGCCCAGACTCCGCCTTCGGTTCACGGCACGACTGCGACCTGGACGCGTTCGCGGCGCTGGTCGAGCAGACCGCCGATCCGGCCGACTACCCGCTGGCCACACGGATCACCCAGGGCGTCCCCACCTACGACGCAGCCCCGCTGGCCCACGGCCCCACCGGCGACACCGAGCACCGCCGTGCACTGCGGGCCGAGCTGGCGGCCGCCCTCGTCGACGGCCCCGGCATCGTCCTGCTCGAAGGGGCCGTACCCCCAGAGGCGGTGGACCGGGCGTCACAAGTGTTCTGGGACCTGATCGCGGCCCAGCACGCCCAGGGCGGGCTCGCCGGCGACCACTTCGCCAAGCCCGGCGCCAACGACCGGGTGTGGAACGCGCTCGAGAAGCTGGCGGTCGCCGACGCCGACGCCTTCATCGACTACCACCGCTCCGACGCGGTCGCCGTGGCCTGCGAGGCCTGGCTCGGTCCCCGCTACCAGCTGACCGAGCAGGTGAACGTGGTCAACCCCGGCGGCGAGGCCCAGCACCCCCACCGCGACTACCACATGGGCTTCCTCACCGACGACGAGGCCGAGCAGTTCCCCCTCCAGGCCCACCGGCTGTCGCCGCTGCTCACCCTCCAGGGCGCCATCGCCCACTGCGACATGGGCACCGAGACCGGCCCCACCATGTACCTGCCCCACTCCCACAAGTACGAGCTCGGCTACCTGGCGTGGCGCCGCCCCGAGTTCATCGAGTACTTCTCCCAGCACCGGGTGCAGCTGCCGCTGCGCACCGGCGACGCCGTGTTCTTCAGCCCGGCCATGTTCCACGCCGCCGGCCACAATCGCACCGCCGACGTGCACCGCATCGCCAACCTGCTGCAGATCTCGTCCGCCTTCGGCCGGGCCACCGAGGCCGTGGACCGGACCCGCATGGTGAACGCCGTGTACCCGACGCTGCGGTCGCGGGTCGCCTCTGGCCTCGACCGGGCCTCGGCCGCCAACGTGGTGGCCGCCTGCGCCGAGGGCTACGCCTTCCCCACCAACCTCGAGCGCGACCAGCCGGTGGACGGCCTGGCCCCGCCGTCGCAGGCCGACCTGATGAACCGCGCCCTGGACGAGGACTGGGCGCCCGAGCAGCTGCGGCACGAACTCGACCTGCACGACGAGCGCCACCGCAGCGCAGTGGGGGAGGACGACTGGAACCGCCTCGCCGAGGCGGTGCGAGCCGCGGGCACACGCCGGGCCGGTGCCGAGCTCCTCGGCGCGGGCGCTGCGCCGGTCGGTGGCGGGATCGGCCAGCCCGGTCGTCGAGGCATCACCGTGGATGAAATGCTGGCCGAGGCCCGGGACGGAATCCGACGATTCACCCCGGTACAGCTGGCCGACGCCCTCGAGACCGAAACCGGGTCCGCCCCGGACGATCAGCCGCTGGTGATCGACATCCGGGACCGAGACGACCGAGAGCGCACCGGCATGATCCCCGGCTCGATCAGCATCCCGCTGCTGGTCCTGGAGTGGCGCTGCGATCCCGCCTCAGGCGCCACGAACCCTGCGGTGAAGTCGCTGGACCAACGGGTGGTGACGGTGTGCAACGAGGGCTACACGTCGAGCTTCGCGGCCGCCTCCCTGAAGCGTCTGGGCTTCGAGCAGGCCGCCGACCTCGAGGGCGGCGTCGAGGGCTGGGCCGCCGCCGGCCTGCCCCTCATCGAGCCCTAACCCCCGGCCTAGCCCCAGACCACGTTCAGGAATTGGCAGCCGTGGGGGCCGTTTTGGGCGTTGTGGGCTGCCAGTTCGCTTAGAGGGCCCGCGGCGGTTCGGGCGACCGCGCCGGTCCCCCGCTCCTGTTCGCTGCGCTCACCGGGCCGCTCGGGCCCGGGATAGGGTCAACGCATGGCTCTGCGCAAGCGCTGGCGCCTCCGTCTGCGGGCGCAGCCCGAGCCGGCCCACTTCGCGTACTCGCGCTGGGACGGCAGCCAGCCCGGCTTCGACTTCGACGCCGACCACATCTTCGACGAGCTGGCCGACGACCTGCTCTACCACGGCGACCTCGCCAGCGCCCTGCGCCGCCTGATGGCCGAGGGCTTCCGCGATCGCTCGGGACGCCAGCTCGAAGGTCTTCGCGACATGCTCGAGCGACTCAGGGAGCGGCGCCGCGAGCTGCTCCAGCAGCACGACCTGGGCGGCGTCTGCGACGACATCGCCGAGGACCTGCGGGACGTGGTCCGCACCGAGCGCCGGGCCCTCGACGACCTCGACGCGGCCGCCGCCCAGGCCCGGGCCGGGGGCGACGAGCGCCGGGCCGACCTCACCGCGCAGACCGCGGCCACCAAGAACGCCCAGCTCGACATGATGCCCCCCGACCTCGCCGGCCAGTTCAAGGCCCTCGACAACTACGACTTCGAGAGCGACGAGGCCCGCCAGCAGTTCGCCGAGTTGGCCGAGCGCCTGAGGGAGCAGCTCATGCAGCAGTTCCTCGACCGGATGGCGGGCGCGGTCGGCGACGCCACCGGCGACGGCGCGGCGTCGGAGGAGATGCAGCGCCTCAAGGACATGCTGGCCGAGCTCAACGCCATGCTGGCCCAGCGGGCCCGGGGGGAGGAGCCCGACTTCGAGGGGTTCATGGAGCGTTACGGCGACTTCTTCCCGGAGAACCCCAAGACCTTCGACGAGCTGCTGGAGGTGATGGCCCGCCGCATGGCCGCCGCCCAGGCCCTGCTCAACTCGATGACGCCGGGCCAGCGTGACCAGCTCCAGCAGCTGTCCGACCAGCTGCTGGCCGACATGGACCTCAACTGGCAGGTCAACGAACTGGCCCAGCACCTGCGCAACGAGTTCCCCGACCTCGGCTGGGAGCGGCGCTACGACTTCGGCGGCGTCGATCCCCTCGACTTCAGCGAGGCAGCCGACATGCTGGCCGAGCTGGGCGACATCGACCAGCTCGAGAACCTGCTACGAGGCTCGGCCAGCCCCGGGGCCCTCGCCGAGGCCGACACCGAGGCCGTCCGCCGGCTGCTGGGCGACGACGCGGCCGAGAGCCTCGAGCGCATGGCCGAAGTGGCCCGCATGCTGGAGGAGGCCGGCCTGATCGAGAACCGCGAGGGGCGCTTCGACCTGACTCCCCGGTCCATCCGCAAGATCGGCCAGGGCGCCCTGCGGGACCTGTTCGCCCGGCTCGACGCCGACAAGATCGGCCGCCACGCCATCAGCCGCAGCGGTCTCGGCCACGAGCGGGAGCCCGACACCAAGCCCTACGAGTACGGCGACCCGTTCAACCTGCACATCGGCCGCACCATCCGCAATGCCGTCACCCGCACCGGCGGCGGCGTGCCCGTGCAGCTCCATCCCGACGACTTCGAGGTGGAGCGAACCGAGCAGCAGGTCCGCTCAGCCACCGTGCTGATGCTCGACCTGTCGCTGTCGATGCCCATGCGCAACAACTTCCTGCCGGCCAAGAAGGTGGCCATGGCGCTGCACTCGCTGATCTCCAGCCAGTACCCCCGCGACTACCTGGGCCTGGTGTCGTTCAGCGAGGTGGCCCGGGAGTTCCGCCCCGAGAAGCTGCCCGAGGTGTCGTGGGACTACGTCTACGGCACCAACATGCAGCACGGTTTCATGCTCGCCCGCCGCATGCTCAACCGCCAGACCGGCACCAAGCAGATCATCATGATCACCGACGGGGAGCCCACTGCTCATATCACGGCGTCGGGGCGGCCGTTCTTCAGCTACCCGCCCACCCGCGAGACCGTCGAGCTGACCCTGGCCGAGGTGGCCAACTGCACCCGCGACGGCATCCGGATCAACACCTTCATGCTGGACGCCACGTCGTACCTGACGAACTTCGTCGAGCGCATCACCGAGCTGAACGGCGGCCGGGCGTTCTTCACCACCAACGAGAACCTCGGTGACTACGTGCTGGTCGACTTCGTGGAGCACAAGCGCAGCCTGGTCCACGCCCGCCGCTAGCCCGCGGGGCCCGGCCCTTCGATGCAATTTCCGGAAATTTCTTGCTCCCGGGCTTGCAAATGTCATATCACAATGGTGTAATTACATCAGTGGCACCCGGGCGGGCCGGGCTCTAGTCCCGCCGCTGGGGCCCGGATGGTCATCAGGAGGAAAACCGAATGGAGCTACACGGCATCTTTCCGGCTGAGGACATGTCCTGGCAGCGCGAGGCCAACTGCCTCGGAGTGCATCCCGACCTCTTCTTTCCCGAGCGGGGCGCATCCACGCGCGAGGCCAAGGAAGTCTGCCGGGGCTGCGTAGTGCGCGAGGCGTGCCTGGAGTTCGCGCTGAACAACGGCGAGAAGTTCGGCATCTGGGGTGGCATGAGCGAGCGTGAGCGCCGTCGTATTCGCAGAGCCCGCGCCCTCCAGCGCCGCGTCGTCGCCAGCGCCTGACGCCAGCACCTGACAACAACACCAATATCTCCTTCCACAGACCGGATGCGGCTGTGGACAGAGCACGGTATGCTTCGTAGCGATGCCAAACATCGGTACACCTGAACTCCTCATCATCCTGGTGCTCGTCCTGCTGGTGTTCGGCGGGGCCAAGCTCCCGAAGCTTGCTCGCTCGCTGGGCCAGGCGCAGCGCGAGTTCAAGGACGGCCTGACCGAGAGCGCCAAGGAGGCTGACGCCTCCGGCGGCAGCCAGGCATCCGGCGGCGAAAACTCGGGCGGCGGCGCTTCGGGCAAGAACGGCTCCTCCTGAGAGCCTCGCGGCGAGGCGGACACCAATGACCCTCGCGGGCGCCGACGTCGAGGCGGTGGACGAACCGCCGGTCGGCCAAGCCACCATCATCTATCTCGGGCCTGTCGCTCCCCACTGGGAGGTGCGCGCCGTCTACGGCGACGCCGACTTCATGACCTCCTTCCGGGACCGGGTCCACGCCCGCCTGCTGCTGTTGCCACCCCACGACCCGCAGTTCCGCCGCAACCGTGAACGGGTCAATCGCGACGCTGAGCGTGAGCGGATCATCGTCAACTGGGACCTCGGCTATCCGGAGGAAGAAGACGAGTATTCCGGCCGGGAGCGGGTCTGACAACGGCCCGGAGAGCGAGCGTGCCCTCACCATGATCCGCGTCGGGGGATGGGCTGCGCCGCTCACGGACTACTTCAGCCGGGAGATCTCGTGGCTGGCCTTCAACGCCCGCGTCCTCGCCCTCGCCGACGACGCTGACGTCCCCCTGCTGGAGCAGGCCAGATACCTCAGCATCTTCGCCACCAACCTCGACGAGTTCTTCCAGGTCCGGGTGTCGGGCCTCGCCGACCGGGTCGCGGCCGAACTCACCGAGCGCACCCTCGACGGGCACACCCCCGCCGAGCAGCTCCGCGAGGTCCGCCGGATCGCCGCCGAACTGTGCGCCGAGCAGCAGCGCCTCTTCATCGAGAAGGTCAGGCCGGCCCTGAAGGCCGAGGGCATACATCTCCTGACTCCCGACGAGATCAGCCCGGAGGAGTGCGCCTACCTCCGCGACCACTTCGAGCAGCGGGTCTTCCCGGTGCTCACCCCGCTGGCCGTCGATCCCGGACATCCGTTCCCGTTCATCTCGGACCTCTCGCTGAGCCTGGCCGTCCTGATGCGCGACCCGGTCGACTCCGAGCAGCGCTTCGCCCGAGTCAAGGTCCCCGACACCCTCGACCGCTGGGTGGAGACCGGCGAGGGCTCCTGCCGGTTCGTGGCGCTCGAGGACGTGATCGCGGCCCATCTCGACACACTCTTCCCGGGCATGGAGGTGCTTGAGCATCACAGCTTCCGGGTCACCCGCAACGCCGACCTCACCCTCAACGACGAGGACGCCGACGACCTGCTGATCGCGGTGCAGATGGAGCTCCGCCGGCGCCGCTTCCAGTGGGCCGTCCGCCTCGAGGTGGCCGACACGATGTCGGACGAGGTGCTCGACCTGCTGCTGCGCGAGCTCAACCTGCGCGCCGAAGCCCTGGTCCGGGTACGGGGTCCCATCGATCTGAGCGGCCTCAACGAGATCGCCGGCCTGCCCCGGCCCGAGCTGACATGGCCCCACTGGCGCGGCATCACCGAGCCGGAGCTGCTGACCGAGGACGGCCCGGCCGACTTCTTCAAGGTGCTGCGCTCCGGCGACCTGCTCGTGCACCATCCGTACTCGTCGTTCAGCCGCTCGGTGGGCGCCCTCATCCGCCAGGCCGCCAGGGATCCGGCCGTGCTGGCCATCAAGCTCACGCTGTACCGCACCTCCGGCGACAGCCCCATCATCGACGCGCTGGTGGCCGCGGCCGAGAGGGGCAAGCAGGTGGCGGTGCTGGTGGAACTGAAGGCCCGCTTCGACGAGGCCCAGAACATCGGCTGGGCCAAGCGGCTGGAGCAGGCCGGCGCCCATGTGGCCTACGGCCTGGTCGGCCTCAAGATCCATGCCAAGATCGCCATGATCGTGCGGGAGGAGCCCGACGGCATCCGCCGCTACTGCCACGTCGGCACCGGCAACTACAACCACCGCACCGCCCGCATCTACGAGGACTTCGGCCTGCTGACCGCCAATCCGGAGGTCGGAGCGGACGTCGCCAGCCTGTTCAACCAGCTCACCGGCTACGGCCGCAATGTCGAGCACAAGCACCTGATCACCGCGCCCGAGCAGCTCCGCCCCCGCCTGACCGAACTGATCGAGCAGGAGATGCACGTGCCCGGCGGCCGCATCATCATGAAGCTCAACTCGCTGGCCGACGGCCCGATGATCGACCAGCTCTACAAGGCGTCGCAGGCCGGCGTGGAGATCGACCTGATCGTGCGGGGCCTGTGCGGTCTGCGACCAGGCGTGGCCGGCCTGTCGGAGACGATACGGGTGCGCTCGATAGTGGGCCGGTTCCTGGAGCACTCCCGCATCTACCACTTCGCCAACGGCGACGGTCCGGGCCGTCCCGCCACCTACATCGGGTCCGCCGACCTGCTGAGTCGCAACCTCGACCGGAGGGTGGAGGCTCTCGTGCGGGTGGACGATCCGCGGCTGGCGGCCCGGGTGGTCGAGGTGGCCGAGGTGAGCCTGTCCGACGAGCACCTGGCCTGGACGCTGGACTCCGAAGGCGTCTGGACCCGCCACGACCGCGGTGCCGACACCGACACCCACGTCAGGCTCCAGCAACTGGCCCTGAACCGGACCCGCACACCAGAACGCGTCCTACCCTGAGCCAGAGGCCGAGCTTGCGAGGCCGTGGCCCGAGCGGCCCGTGAGCGCAGCGAACAGGAGCGGGAAATGACACCGCTGCGCTGCGACTGGCGTCCAATTCGCGTCCTACCCTGAGCGGGTGGGCCAGGACCGGGTGAGCGATCAGGGCGAGCCGGACCGGCCCGTTCCCGCGTACAGCCCGTTCCAGCGCCTGGCCCGCGTCCACGCCGCGGCCACCGCCACCGACGCGGTGATCGCGGTGGCCCTGGCCGGGTCGATCTTCTTCTCGATCAGCCCCGACGCGGCCCGCAACCGCATCGCCCTGTACCTGGCCCTCACCATGGCCCCGTTCGCGGTGGTCACACCGTTGATCGGGCCGGTCATCGACCGGATGCCGGGCGGGCGCCGGGCTATGATCCTCGTCACCAACTTGGGCCGGCTGGTGGTGGCCCTGCTCATGATCCGCCACCTCGACACCCTGTGGCTGTTCCCCGAGGCCTTCGCGCTGCTGGTGCTGCAGAAGTCCTATGCGGTGGCCAAGAGCGCGGTGGTGCCCCGCTACGTGCCCACCGAATCCAACCTGGTGCAGGCCAACAGCCGCCTGGCCCTCATCAGCGCGGTGATGAGCCTGGTGGGCGCGGGCATCGGCGCGGCGCTGGCCTTCCTGGGAAGCCCGGCCCTGGCCGCGGCGGCGGCGACCATCGGCTATCTGGTGGCCACCGCCATCACGTTCCAACTGCCCCGCATCCCGGTGGCCCGGACCAGACCCACATCGACCGAGCGCACTGCCCTGCGGGCGTCCGCCATCCTGCTGTCGGCGTCGGCCATGGCGGTGATGCGGGGCGCGGTCGGGTTCGTCACCTTCCTGCTGGCCTTCGCGCTGCGCGGCGGCGAGGAAGGGCTGGACGTGAGCGCGCCGGGCGCGGCGGCAGGCGGGGCGGTGGCCTCCGAGCGGGGCGTCGACATCGTCGGCGATCCGGGCGCGCCGTTCTGGCACTACGCGGTGGTGGTGGCCGTGGCCGGACTGGCCGCCTTCACGGGAGTGCAGATCGCTCCCATCCTGCGACGCCGCCTGGTGGAGGAGATGATCCTGCTCGGATCGCTGGCCGTGGCCCTGTCCACCGCGTTGCTGGCCGCCATGACCGGCGGGCTGATGGGGATGGCACTGCTGTCGGGCGGTGTGGCCATCTCAGCCGCGGTGGGCAAGCTCGCCTTCGACTCGCTGGTGCAGCGCGACGCACCCGACGCCAACCACGGACGGTCGTTCTCCCGGTTCGAGGCCCGCTTCCAGATCGCCTGGGTAGTCGGCGCCTTCGCCCCCGTCGTCCTGCCCATCCCGGCCCGCCTGGGGTCCGGCTTGGTGGCGCTGGTGGCCGCCGCCGCGCTGATCTTCTTCATCCTGAGCCGTCGCCGCCCGGCCACGCCGGGACCCCGGGAACTCGGTTAGCTAGCGAGGCAGGTCGATCCGGGCCAGCCAAAGGCCGGCCGCGTCGACCTCGGCCGGGGTGGGCAGGTTGTCCGGGTGGGTGAAGAGCCGGCGCAGACCGTCGGTGCCGGCCCGCTCCACCACCCCGGCGGCGAAGGCCGCCCCCCGCTCGTACTGGGTCTGGTCCAGCTCCAGGCCGAGGAGCCGCTCCACGAACCGGTCGGACGCGCTGGCCTCCACACGATGGCGCCGCAACGCCTCGGACAGGCGGTCGTACGAGCCGATCAGGTCCGCGCCGATGCGGTCCATGGTGAAGTCGACGTAGCCGGTGATGGCCGCCACCAGCGCGGTCATCTGCGGCAGGAGCGCTTCCTGGGCCGGTGACCGCACCGCTCCCAGCAGGGCGTCGGGGCTGCCCAACTCCGACTGGAGCCGTGCGAATGCCTCGGGTCCCATGGCGCCGGGGTCGAAGTCGCCCAGCAACTCCTCGATGCGCCGGGGGTTGGTCTCGAACGCGGCCGCATGGCGCAGCAGCAGGTCGCTGACCGCGTCGCGCACATGATCCACCCCGAACACCGCACAGTAGACGGCCTCATGAACGCACACCCACAGGCGGACGTCGTCGGCGTCGAGCGACCACTCCCGGCTGAACTCGTCGACGTTGGGCAGGGCGATCAGCATCGGCTTGCCGGCGGGGCGGGGCACCGGCAGCACGTAGCCGCCGAGGGCATGCTGGGCGAGGCGACCCACCATGACGCCGGTGGTGAGGGCCAGCATGGTAGGGCCGATCATCTTGGAGATGCCGGCCAGCATGGCCGCCATCGGGTCGCCGGGCGTGTCGTCGAGATCCGGTTCCAGGCTCGCCGAGATCGACATGTTGAGCGCGCCGAACAGGGCCTCGTAGTCGCTGACGGTGCGGTCCGACCAGCCGGCGCGGTTCACCACCTCCACCCGCAGCGCCGCCCCCGGCGCCGGCTGCAGGCCGGTCGCATCGGCCACCCGCAGCTCGGCCAGCCGCACGAGCTGTTCGATGGTGATGCGCTGCGTCGGGTCGATGTTGGGTTCCGAGACCCCGCCGCAGGCGATGGCCCGGCCCACCTCGCGGGCCTGGTTGGCCCCGGGCGCGGCCGACTGCAGCGTCCGCATCAGGTCCCCGATCAGGGGAATGTCCCCCAGCCCGCCGAAGCCGCCCAGCCCGCCGAAGACGCCCGGACCGTCCGTCTCGCCGGTCTCGCCCAAGTCGCCGAGCCCCTCCAGGCCCTCCAGACCCCCTAGACCCTCCAGGTCTTCCAGACCCTCTATGCCCTCCAGGCCCTCGAAGGGATCATCGGGCCCGCCCTCTGTTGGCGGATCGCCGCTCATGAGGGCATCGTAGGGGGGTGAAGCTCAGTTGTGCTGCCCGCGTCCGGCGCATGTCGACGGCCCGCCGCCTGTGGCCATGACCCGGGTGGTGGTGACCGGCGCCCACGGCGCCGTGGGTCGTCGTGTCATAACCCGGCTGGCCCAGCGTCCGGAGGTGGCCGTCGTCGCCATCGACAAGGACGCTCCGGCCGCCCCCTACACCTCGGTCACCACCAAGCAGGTGGATCTGGCCGACGCCGATCTGGCCGCCCTGTTCTCCGGGGCCGACGCAGTAGTGCACCTGGCCTCCACCGTGACCGCAGGCACGCTCAATCCGGCCGAGGCCGAGTTGGAGGCCGCCCTGCTGCACCGCGTGCTGGACGCTCTCTCCGCCGTCGATGTCCCCCACCTGGTGGTGATGTCGTCGGCGATGGTCTACGGCGCCTGGAAGGACAACCCGGTGCCGATCACCGAGGACGCCCCGGTCCGGCCCAACCCCGACTTCGACTGGGCCGTGCAGCGGCACCGGCTGGAGAGGCTGGCCCAGCAGTGGGCACTGGCCCCCGGCCGCTCCGTCACCGTGCTGCGGCCCGCGGTCACCGTCTCCGAGGACCGTCTGGGTCAGCTGGCCACCACCCTGCGAGCGGCCCGATCGGGCGTGGCGGCCGACGGCGATCCGCCGGTGCAGTACCTGCACGCCGACGACCTGGCCGAGGCTGTGGTCACCGCGGTCGACGTCCGCTACGACGGGATCCTCAACGTCGCCCCCGACGGCTGGATCCCTCCCGACACTCTGGCCGACCTCGAGGGTCCCCGCCCCCGGCTGCGGGTCCCGTCGCACCTGGCGCGCGTCCTGAGCGCGTTGCGCTGGCGCTGGGGTCTGGCCCCGACGCCGCCGGGGGTGGTGCCCTACACGACCAACCCGTGGGTGGTGGCCAACGACCGGCTGCGAGCGCTGGGATGGACGGCCGCGCACAGCAACGAGGAGGCGTGGGTGGTCTCGCACGAGCCTCACCCGTTGGAGTCGCTGCCGGCCCGCCGCCGCCAGGAGCTGGCCCTGGCCATTGCGGCGGCGCTGCTGGCCTCCGGCGTGGTGGCCGCCGTCCTGATCGTGAGATCCCTGCGCCGGCACCGCCGCGCCACCCGTGCTTAGGGGGCGCCTAGAAATCTCGGTGTGATTCTGTGGACATACTCCACATTTCCGACCCGAGATTTCTGAGGGAGGGGCCGCCAGGAAATCTCGGTGTGATTCTGTGGACCTACTCCACATTTCCGACCCGAGATTTCTGAGCGGGACGGCTACTCGAAGTCGTCGCTGAAGATCGAGAAGTCCATGCCGAGCTGCTCTAGGCATCGGCCCGCGCCCCGCACCACGGTCTCCAGCGGGGCGTCGACCCGCCGGACCCGCAGCGACATCTCCCGGGACAGCCGGATGTCCATCCCCCTGAGCAGCCCTCCCCCGCCGACGAGGAAGACGCCGCGGGCGATCAGGTCCTGGGCCAGCTCGGGGGGTGACTGCGACAGGCAGCTCAGCACCGAGTCGACCATGGCGGTCACCGGCTCCTCGATCGCCCGGCGGATCTCCTCGGGGGTCACCACCGTGGTCTTGGGCATTCCCGACATCAGTTCCCGGCCGCGGATCTCGGCCGCGGTCTCGCTGCGGGTCGGCGCGGCCGAGCCGACCAAGATCTTGGTGTGCTCCGCAGTGGGCTCGCCGATGGCCATGCCGTACTCGCGGCGCATATGGGCCTGGACGGCATCGTCGATGTCGAAGGAGCCCACCCGCACCGCCTCCAGAGCCACGATCCCGCCCAGGCTGAGCAGGGCGGTCTGGGTGGTGCCGCCCCCGATGTCGATCACCATCGACCCGACCGGCTCGTCGATGGGCAGTCCGGCGCCGATGGCTGCGGCCATGGGCTGGTCGATCAGCCGCACTTCGATGGCGCCGGCCCGGCGGGCGGCCTCCTGCACGGCCCGCCGCTCGACCGCCGTGATCGCCGACGGCACACACACCACCACCCGGGCCCGGTTGATCCTGCTCACCCCCACCTGCCTGAGCAGGATCCGGATCATGTCCTGGGTGATCTCGAAGTCGGTGATGGCGCCCTTGCGAAGCGGCCGGCGGGCCACGATGTAGCCGGGTGTGCGCCCCAGCATCCGGCGAGCCTTGTAGCCCACCGCCAGCAGCTCGTTGGTGTTGGTGTTGATGGCCACCACCGACGGCTCGTTCAGCACCACGCCCTGCCCGCGGGCGTACACCAGGGTGTTGGCCGTGCCCAGGTCGATGGCCAGGTCGCGGGGCAGGGCTCAGCGCTCCGAGACGGCGGGCGCTTCTCCGGTCGCGTCCGCGGCGGCTTCCACCGGGTGATCAGGCTTCAGCGGATCGAGCCTCGAGATCCCGCTGGCGGGGCCGACGGAGCGTCCCGGAACGCCCGACAGGGCCTTGAGCTGCCTGAGGAAGGGGACAGGGCGACGCCAGGTGATCTTGCGGGCCACCCACAGCAGCATCGAGACGACCGTGGCCAGGCCCAGCGAGGCCACCACCAGCAGCACCGAGCCTCTCATCGGGCGCTCTCCGCGACGGCCGGTAGCCCGTCGACGTCGACAATGTGCTGGGCCTCGAGCCCCCAGCTCTCGCCTCCCTGCCACCGCTCCCGCTTCCAGATGGGAACCGTGGTCTTGAGGGTGTCGATGGCGAAGCGGGCCGCCTCGAAGGCGGCGTCCCGGTGGGGGGACGACACGGCCACCACCACCGCGGACTCGCCCACGGCCACCGGTCCCACCCGGTGCAGCATCGCCACCCGTCCCAGGTCGTCCCAGCGGGCTCGCATCTCGGCCGCGATCGACCGGAGTCGGGGCTCGACCTGGTCCTCGTAGGCCTCGTAGTGGAGGAGGTCCACGCCTGGCCGGTCGGTCGAGTGGTCGCGCGCCGTGCCGCTGAACTGCACCACCGCGCCGCAGTTGGGCAGCACCACCCATGCGGCCATCTCCGCTGACGGCAGCGGATCGGATGACAGCCCGAGCCAGGTGTCGCCGGTGTCAGGGGGTCCGAGCACTGCGAAACATCGTAATGGTGGCCAGAGGCCGAGCGGAAAGGCGCAGTCGTGCGTTTCCCGTCGGGCCCCTGGCGCCTACACCCCCCGCAGCTCCGCGGCTGCGGTCCGGACCTGCTTGTCGCGGTCGGTGGACGCCCTCAGCAGCGCGGCGTCGACCTCGGGACCGTCGAAGGGGGCGAGGGCTATCACCGCCCGGCGGCGGACCTCGGGCCTGTCGTCCAGCCCGGCCAGGATCGCCGGCAGACCGGCAGGATCCGATATCGCGCCCAGAGCCGCGATAGCCGACTCCCGGCACAGCGCATCGGTGTGGGATCGGGCCACCCGGACCAGCGCCTCCACCACCTCCGCCGTCTCGGACTTCCGCGCACCGGTGGAGCCCGCTGAGGCGTCGCCGCTCGCCGAGACCTTCTCGCCGCAGGCCCAGGCGGCGGCCTCCACCACCCGGTGGTCGTCGTCGGCCAGCAGGCTCGCCGCCGCGGCCGCCGCGATGTCGGCTCGGTATGCGGCCAGCTCCAGAGCGGTCATCCGCGCGACCGCCGCCGGATCGTCCAGCGCGTCCTCTAGCTGTCGGGCGGCGAGGTCGCCGGACCTCTGCAACGCCCGCAGCGCACTGGAGCGCACTGTCGGGTCGTCGTCGTGGAGGTAGGACCGGGCCTTGGCGGCGTCGCCGGTGTGGCCGGCCGCGGCCGCCTCCCGGCGCCGCCCGACGGCCCCTGCGGCTCGCTCCGCCTCCTGAGCCGCGGCGTCCACCCGTTCGGCCCTCCCCTCGGCCTCTAGGAGATGGCCTGCTCGAGCAGGAAGCCGGCCACCACCACCAGCAGTCCCACCAGCGCGGCCAGCGCGAAGCCGATGCCCACCACCAGCGCGACCAGCACCGCCAGCGCCAGCAGCCGCTGCCACCACTGCGGGTAGGCCCTAGGCCCCACCACCGGGCGGGGCACTGCCCGCCGGGCCAGCCCCAGGACCCGTAGCACGTCGATCAGCCGGATGCGGCGCCTGGGACGGGTCGGCCCCGCCGATCGGAGAGATGTCCGTGCCGACTGGAGGATCGTCCCGGCCGACCGGCGGGCCGAACGGCCGATCCGCGACCACATCTTGTCGCCCGCTGGTGTCGGTTGGGGAGCCTCGCCGGTGGTCGGGGCTGTCGCCATGGCGGTACCTTGGGGCCCGGCGCCGCATGAGTGAACGGCGCCGAGCGAAGACGACTGGACGGTTCGCCACGCTAGCTTCCCCACTGCCGACTTCC
>VYCM01000144.1 GCA_009843915.1 Acidimicrobiaceae bacterium
GCTGCATCAGAGCCACGCGGCTGATCGCGAACGTGACCATCAGCGGCACGTACCTCGCCGGCAGGGAACGGGCCGCGGTGACGGTCAGATCGCGGAGACTCGGGCGCTGGCCGAGTATGCGCAGGCTCACGAGCCAGAAGTAGGCACTCAGCGCTATCAGCACGAACCCCGCCGCGAACGACGCCGCCACCAGCGCGTGCCTTGCCCCCGCGAGGTCTCCGAGAAGGTCGGCCACCTCGTCCCGGCGCGCCAGCACGAGCACGGGCACGGCGGCGGCGAGCAGGGCGAGGTATGCAATCCTCAGCCACTTCAGAAGGCGTCGCTGCCACGGGCGGCCCGTCATCGAACGATCTGGCTCGGGGTGGCCTGTCATCGGGCGACCTGTCACCGGACGGCGTGGCTCGGGGTGGCTCAACGCTGCGTCAGCAGGTCACTGGATCAGCTCGAGCAGATCGTCGAGCGCAGCGTCGTTGACCTTCAGGCGCGCCCGCAGCGAGCCACGTGCCTCGGCTGTCCGGTGCGACTTGTCCTGCGCCTCGTTGACCGCGTCGATCAGCATGCGGGGCTCGAAGCGCCCAGCGTCGAGCGGAGCCAGGTCGACGACCGAGGCCCAGCCTCCGCCTTCGGCGGCGAGCGATCTCATTTTTGGAGAGTAGTCCAGCGCCACAGCCGCCTGATCGTTGAGCAGAGCTGCGATGGCGCCGTGATAGCGCATGGTGACCACGAAGCGACTCCGGGCGACCTCTGCGAGCACATTGTCGATGTTGAGCGTCACCAGCTCTGCGTCGGTTTTCATCCGCTGTTGCAGCGCCACGAGCATGGGGGTGTCCTGGCTCGGCTGAAAGGGCAACAGGCGCAACGTCATGCCGCTGCGCTCGGCCAGCGCGTCCAGAGACTGCGCCAGTTGACCCATCCATGGCTGCCAAGACGTGCGGGCCTTCGCCGCAGCCGTGCGGATGCCCCGGCGATTCGGGGGGCGCAGGATCACGCAGATCGTGTCGGTGGAGTCGCGGTGAGAATGCGTCGAGCCCGTCGGCTCCGGGGGGTGCGAGGGCGGCGGTCGGGTCGCAGCCGCCCGGCTCGAGACGAGCGCGGCGTCTCCGGCCAGCACCGGATCGGCGCCGACCGCCACATCGGGCACGCCCCAGTCGCGCAGGCGTCGTGCCGAGTCGGCGTCTCTTGTCACGACGTGACAGGCCCGGCGCAGCGCTGAGACCGCCATGCGCCGGCCAACGGCGCCCCGGACGTGGCCCGCTCCCAGGCCGATGGCCGCAACCACGGCCCTCGCTGGCCTGCGATTGGACGGCGCCGGCACTGACCGTCCGTAGGCGCGAAGGCGCGACGTGTGGAACCACATGTTCCACGGAGACGTCTCCGATTGCACCACGCCGCCGGAGAGGACCATGGCGTGCGCGTTGCACAGCGACCGGCGCAGCGCCGCGCCGTCCAGGGGCGAGCGATGAGCCACCGCCTCGACGCCATGGACGGCGGCAGTCCGCTCGGGATCGATCGACACCGCTACCGGCTCAACCCCCCGGGCACGCAGGGCGGCGGCCATGCAACTCAGAATCATCTCATCCCCCAAGTTGTCCGACCCGTACCAGCCGGCAAGGGCGATCCTCAGAGCCATAGCACCTTGAACTTACCGTGTGCATGGGGGCACCTGAGAGCCGATCGCGGCTCGGATCGCACAGAATGTGTCCCGTGGGATCGGTCGCGCCACGGTCGTCGTCAGCCAACAAGCACCTGCCGCTCAGCTGTGCGGCAACCCGCCGCGCAGGGCTGGGCGAGCTGCGCCACGCGGTCGCGACGGGCTCGACGAATGATGATCTGGCCCAGGAGGCCCGGCTCGGAGAGCGGTCGCCGGCGGTCCTGGTGGCCGATCACCAGACCGCGGGAAGGGGTCGGCTAGGGCGTCGCTGGTCTGACGCCGCCACCGGCCCCCACGCCGGTGAGGCGTCGCTGCTGGTCAGTTTCCGGCTCGAGGCGCCCGTGGCCGGCGCCTTCGACCGGATCGCCGCGGTCTCCGCCGCCGCGCTCCTGGCCGCGTCCGGCACGCTTGCCGGCTCTGGAGCGACTGTGCGGGCCAAATGGCCCAACGACTTGCTCATCGAGGGTCAGGACGCGTCCGGCAAGGTGGCGGGCGTGCTGTCGGAGATTGTCGACGGCGATCCCCCGTTGGTAGTGGTCGGACTGGGCTTGAACATCGCGGAAGCGCCCCCGGAGCCGGGGGCGGTCTCACTCGCTCAGGCGGGCGGCGCCGCCACCCGCGACGAGATTCTGGCGTCTCTGATCGACGCCTTGCCCGGTTACCTGGCCGACCCCGGGCGGGCTCGCGAGGACCTGAGGGTTGCGTCAGCGACGCTTAGGAGGGAAGTGAGGGTGCAGCGCACCGACGGCACATCGATCGTGGGCACAGCCGTCGACATCGACGGATCAGGCCGCCTGATCGTCGCCGGTGATTCCGGCGAGGTCGCGATCGAAGCTGGAGACGTGTTCCACCTGCGCTCCTGAGCGTTCCAGACCTGTCGATCATGCCAAGGGCCCAGGGGGACCGGCGGTACGCTTGGCTCCCGTGACCGACCAAGGGAAGCCGCGCTTGAGGCGTACTTGGCCGCAGCGCCTGGTGGTGGTCGCGAGCCTCCTGGTGATCGTCTCGGCCGTGGCGTCGGCGAGGACCGTGCAGTACGTCGAAGAGGTCTGGGAGCAGGTCAACCGGGTGCCCGTCACCGGCACCGTCCGGTACGGCCAAGAACTGCTTCGCACCGACACAGAACCGGGAGAGCCCGTCAATTTCCTTATCGTCGGCACCGACAGCGGCACCGACGTTGCGGACACCGCGGCTGCGCAGGCGAGCGGGGTCGCCACCAGCGGCAAGAGCCTGGCCGATGTGATCATGCTGCTGCGCCTCGACCCGAAGGCAAAGTCGGCGTGGGTCCTGTCGATCCCCCGGGACCTATGGGCCGAGATACCGGGCGCCCAGGATCACAAGATCAACTCGGCCTTCTATATCGGGGGCGCCTCACTGCTGGTGGAGACAATCACGTCGATGTTCGACGTGGAGATCAACCACTACGTCCAGATGGACTTCGCAGGCTTCCAGCAGGTAGTGGACAGTCTCGGGGGAGTGCCGGTGTGGTTCCCCCATCCGGTCCGCGATCCCAAGTCGCATCTGAACATCACCGAGCCCGGCTGCCATGTGCTGGGAGGCGAGCAGGCTCTGCAGTACGTGAGGAGCCGCCGGTACACCGAACAGATCGACGGAAGCTGGAGGATAACCGGCGGCGACGACTTCAGCCGCATCGCCCGCCAGCAGGACTTCCTGGTGCTCGCCCTCGACCGGGCCATAAGCCGCGGCGCCAGGAATCCCACCACCATCGCCGGCATGATCGAGGCGGGAGCCGCCTTCGTGACCATCGACCAGGCTCTGACCCTGGGCGAGCTGGTGTCACTGGCCCAGGACTTCTCCGACTTCAACCCCGAGAACCTGCAACGGCAGCGGCTCGAGGTGTACACGCTGTTCTGGCCCGACGGCCGCTACAAGGGCGAGGCCGCACTCCGGCAGGCGAACGAGCCGATCCTCGACGTCTTCCGGGGGGAGGCAGACTCGTTGAGTCCCTCCGAGGTGACCTTGACCGTCGCCGGCTTCAACGAGTTCAACCGCGCGGAGGCGTCCGCTTCGCTGGCCGGCGAGGGTTTCGAGGTGCTCGGGACTCTCTCGTCCCCGGCCCTTCCTGAGACCGTCGTGCTGCACGGTCCCGGCGACGCGGAGGCGGCCATGACTGTGGCTCGCTACCTCGAGCCAGTGCCCTATGTCGTGTCCGACGACGGTGTCGACGGCGTGGTGGTGGTGCTCGGCGCCGACTACGGCGGGGTGCTGTTCGCGTTCCAGGAGCCCATGAGTGTGGTGCGTGACCAGGTACGGGCTCGCGGCTTCCCTCCGATCCTGCCCGATCCGGCCGTGGGGTTCTCTCCGGTGGCGACCGGCAGTGCCGCGCAGGCGCCGGCCGTTTCCGGCGTGGCTTCCGTTGGAGGTCCGGTGGGTGCGAGTGCCGCCAGGGCCGGGGGTCCGCACGTCTTGGGAGCCATGTTGTCCGGTGGTGCGCACGTCCTGGGGGCCGCGCTGGGCGGGGGTTCCGTGGCCGGGGGCGCCGACCTCGTCGCTGCGCAATCGACCGAGACGGATGCCGAGCCGGTCACGATCCTGGGCCGTCCGCCCGAGGGCGAGTCCTGTGGCTGACCTGCCGACGATGCCGGCCGAGGGCACCGGAAGGTCCGCCGCACCCGCCGCGGTCGCCGTCGTCGGGGCGGGATACGTCGGTCTGACCACCGCAGCGTGTCTGGCTCGGCTGGGCCACCGCGTGATCTGCACCGATGTGGATGAGTCCAGGATCACCGGACTGCAGCGCGGCGAGATGCCGATCCGTGAGCCGGGGCTGGCCGAGTTGGTGAGGGCCGGCGTCGATGGGGCGCGGCTCTCCTTCGTGTGCGGTTCGGCGGAGGCTGCCGCCCAGGCCGACTTCGTCTTCCTTTGCGTGCCCACGCCCTCCGGCCCTGACGGCGGCACCGACCTCGGCTACCTGGAGGCCGCGGTCGCCGAGATAGGTCCGAGCTTGCGGCCGGGGGCGGTGGTGGTGAACAAGTCGACTGCTCCCGCCGGCACCGTGCAACTGCTGGCTCGAGTGTTGGGACGGGCCGACGTCTCGGTGGCATCCAATCCCGAGTTCCTGCGACAGGGCTCGGCCGTTCACGACTTCCTCAACCCTGACCGGTTGGTGGTGGGCGCGGCCGATGTCTCGGTGGCCGAGCGGGTGGCCGGTCTCTACGCAGGCATAGACGCTCCTGTTCTCGTCACCGATCCAGCCTCAGCCGAGACGGTCAAGTACGCGGCCAATGCCTTCCTGGCGACGAAGCTGTCGTTCTCGAACTCGGTGGCGGCGCTTTGCGAGGCGGTGGGTGCCGACGTCGACGACGTGTTGGAGGGCATGGGATACGACAGGCGGATAGGCCGCGACTACCTGCGGCCCGGGCCGGGATGGGGAGGCTCGTGCCTGCCCAAGGACACGCGTTCCCTGGTCGCGGTGGCGTCCGCAGCGGGCTACGACTTCGCGCTGCTGCAAAGTGTGGTGGAGGCCAATGAGGCGCAGTTCGCCAGGATCGTGGACAAGGTCGCGTCCCGGGTTGAGCTGTCCGGGGCCCGCATCGCGCTGCTGGGCCTGGCCTTCAAGGCTGGTACCGACGACCTGCGAGACTCGCCCGCCCTGGAGATTGCCCGACGCCTGGTCGCGTCCGGCGCGGTGGTCCATGCCTACGACCCGGTGATCCGTGCCGGCGCGGCCACCGAGCAGGCCGGCGTGGCCGTTGCGGACGACGCGTACGCGGCCTGCGAAGGCGCTTCCGCGCTGGTGGTCGCCACCGAGTGGGACGAGTTCCGGCAACTCGATTTCGACCGCGTGGCCAGGGTCATGGACGAACTGCACGTGATCGACGCCCGGAACCTGCTGGACCGCGACGAACTTGAGCGCCGCGGCTTCACGTACAGCGGCGTCGGCGTGTGAAGATTGAACGCTGCATCCCCGCTCTTGTTCGCTGCGCTCACGGGCCGCTCGGGCCACGGCCTCGCCCGTATGGGCCGGATCCGCGTATCTGCCTGCTCGGCCTCCGGGCCGATAGCGTGACGGCCCGTGGCCAAGCCGAGTTCGTCGAAGAAGGTCCAGCGAGCCGCTAGGGCGGCGGCCTCGTCGAAGGGCGCCCGCGAGCGCCGGGAGATCGCCTTCCCCATGGCGCTGGCCGTGGTGGTGATCCTCGGGGTGGCCCTCGTGGTGTTCGCCCGGTCGTCGCGCACGCCTGCGGCAGCCCCGAGGGTCGGCAACGATCACTGGCACTCGGCCTACGCGATCTACGACTGCGACCGGTTCCTGCCCGCCTTCACCAGCGCGGCGGATCCCGATGGCATCCACTCCCACCAGGACGGCGTGGTCCACATCCACCCGTGGAACAGCTCCGCGGCCGGTGATCGGGCTGATCTCGACGTGTTCTTCGAGGCCATGGGGGCGAGAGTCACCGACGACGAGATCAGCGGCCCCGGCATCGGCGTGCTCGAGGCCGGATCGGACTGCAACGGCGAGCCGACGGTGATCCGGGCCGTGCGCTTCACCCAGATTGATCCGGCCGCCGCCATCGACTCTGCCAGCGGCCTTTCCGATTTCTATGTGGCGACCGACACCTACACCGACGACTTCGGTGACGTCCGGCTGCTTGGAGACCTGGAGGCGTTCACGTTCGCCCGGGTCCCGGCCGGGGCCGACATCCCGCCGCCGCCCGAGGACCGGCTCCAGATCGCTCTGACGGCCTCGGCGGGGAACCTGCTCTCCACCGGGCCGGAAACCGACCTCGATCCGACCGACGCCCCGCCCGCCCCGTAGAGCAGGCGCCGGGGTGCAGGCGATCCTGCTCGTCGGAGGTCTCGGGACCCGACTGCGCCCGCTGACGCTGACAACCCCGAAGCAGATGCTGCCGATGCTGCACCGGCCCATGATCGAGCACGTCGTGTCCGGTCTGGCCCGCCACGGCGTGGAGCGGGTCGTGATGGCCCTGGGCTATCACGACGACGCATTCCGGGCCGCCTACCCCGACGGCCGCTGCGCAGGGGTGGAGGTGTGCTGCGTGGTGGAGCCCGAGCCGCTCGACACCGCCGGCGCCATCCGCTTCGCCTGCGAGGCGTCGGGCATGGTCGCCGATGGGGGCACGTTCCTGGCTGCCAACGGCGACGTGATCACCGACCTCGACGTGGGTGCGATGCTGCGCCTCCACCGCTCGTCCGGGGCCGAGGCCACCATCCACCTGATCGAGGTCGACGACCTGTCCCGCTTCGGGGTGGCGGTGACCGGCGCCGGCGGGCGGGTGACCGCCTTCGTCGAGAAGCCGTCGCCGCCTGCGCCCAGCAACTGGATCAACGCGGGGACCTACCTTATGGAGCCTTCGGTGATCGGGCGCATCGCTCGGGGGCGCCGGGTGTCGGTGGAGCGCGAGGTGTTCCCCGCCATGGTCGCCGACGGCACGCTGTGGGCGCTGCGACAGAACACCTACTGGGTCGACGCGGGCACTCCCCAGACCTACTTGCAGGCTCAACTCGACCTGCTCGACGGCCGGCGCGGGCCGGCGGCGGACGGGGTGTCGGTGGAGGCCGCGGTGGATCCTGACGCCGTCGTCGAGCGCAGCGTGGTCATGGCGGGCGCGGTGGTGGGGGCAGGCTCTGCCGTGCGGGGCTCGGCCGTCCATTCGGGAGCAGTGATCGAGGCAGGCGCGACTGTTCTCGATTCCGTGGTGGGGTCGGGAGCGACGATCGGGCGGGGTGCCCGGGTGACCGGCAGGAGCCTGATCGGCGAAGGCTCCGCGGTTGAGCCGGGGGCGACGCTGTCGGGTGCCAGGGTGCCCGAGGCGGCCTGATGGCGACGCTGGTCACCGGGGGCGCCGGCTACATCGGCAGCCACACCGTGGCGGCCTTGCACGACGCGGGCCGCGACGTGGTGATCCTGGACGACTTCTCCAACGCGGCGAGGCGTGCGGTCGACTCGATCCGGAGCCTCACCCGCTCGGACCTTCCGGTCGTGGAGGGCGACGCGGGCGATCTGGAAGTTCTCGATGCGGTCTTCGACGGACACCGGATCGACTCGGTGGTCCATTTCGCGGCCCGCAAGAGCGTGGCCGAGTCCGTGAGCGATCCCCTTGGCTACTACCGCAGCAACCTCGGGTCGGTGATCTCACTGGCCGCTGCGGCCATCGATCGGGGCGTCCCGCGGCTGGTGTTCAGCTCATCGGCCACCGTCTACGGGTCGGCCTCGGCGCCGCCGGTCACCGAGGACTCGCCGACCGTCCCGGAGAGCCCCTACGGCGAGACCAAGCTGATGGGAGAGCGCATCCTGGCCGACGCCGCGGCCGCGTCGGAGATGAGCGTGACCTCGCTGCGCTACTTCAACCCAGTGGGCGCGCACCCGTCGGGGCTGATAGGGGAGGATCCGTCCGGCGAGCCGGCCAACCTGGTGCCCCGGATCATGCAGGTCGCCGCCGGCCGTCGGGACCGGCTGGAGGTCTTCGGAGCCGACTACTCCACTGTCGACGGCACCGCATTGCGCGACTACGTGCACGTCATGGACCTGGCCGAGGGTCATGTGGCCGCTCTGGATGCCGCGATGACCCCGGCGAGCAGCCGGGTCTACAACCTGGGCACGGGCTCGGGTACGACCGTGCTCCAGATCCTGGGCGCAGCCTCCGAGGTGATCGGCTCGTCCATTCCCTATGAGATGGCCGAACGCCGCCCCGGCGACATCGAAGCCTCCTGGGCCGACTGCACCCGGGCGCGCGACGAGTTGGGCTGGCAGGCCCGCCGAGACCTGGCGCAGATGCTGGCCGACCACTGGAACTTCGCCCGCCAACAGTCCTCCTGCTAGCGGAAGAGGTCGTCGGCGGGGGAGCGGACTATCTCGTCGACTACTGAGCCGGTGCGGAACCAGGATTCCTCCAGGCCGCGCACCACCGCCACGGGCACGCCCTTGGCCTTGCCCATGACCAGGTCGGCGGCGGCCGCGATCTCGTCGGCCACGGCCACCTCAGTCACCTTCAGCTCACGGCCCAGCGCGTCGGTGCTGCCCCTCAGATCCACCACCGCGGCGATGCCGGCGCAGCCGATGGCGGTGTCGGTGACCCCCCGGCGCCACGGGCGGCCGAACGTGTCGGAGACCACCACCGCGACCTCGACGCCGGCCAGGGCCCCGATCCGGTCGCGGACCCAGCGGGCCGAGCGGTCCGAATCGACCGGCAGCAGGGCCGCATACCCCTCCTCGACGTTGCTGAGGTCGACCCCGGCGTTGGCGCACACGAAGCCCTGAGCGGTCTCCGAGATCATGAGGTCACCTCGGCGGCGCAGCACCCGCACCGACTCCGCCTCCACCAGCGGCTTGTGGCTGAGAGGATCGTCGGGATCGACGGCCGCCAGCCGACCCTCGGCCTTGGACACCACCTTCTGGGTGACGACCACGCAGTCGCGGTCGCGCAGGCTGTCAGGCCCGGCCGCGGCGACGATGAGCGCGGCCAGATCGTCCCCGGGCTTCACCTCTCCGATGCCCTCGATCCCGAGGATCTCCAGAGTCACGCTGCCACCGCGGCGATCGTTCGGCGGGCCAGCTCGGCCGCGGCCTCGGGTGAGGACATGATCGTCGGGGCGACCACAGCCCGGACCCCGACGTCGGCCACCGCAGGGGCCAGCGCAGCGTCGGCCTCGTCGATCACCAGGGTGCCGACCACCTCCCGGTAGCGCCGGGCCACGCCCACCACGCTCGACTCCTCGCCCAGCTCGCGGAGCATCCGATCGGCCGGGCCCTTGCGGGCCGCGCCGGCCACAATGGGCGACACGGCGACATTGCGCTCCCGGCGGGCGGCAAGAGCCTCGGCCACCCCCCGCACGGCCAGCACCGGGCCGATCGACACCACTGGGTTGGACGGCGCGATCACCACGACGTCAGCGGCCGCGATCGCGTCCAGCACCCCGGGGGCGGGACGGGCGTCGTCCACGCCCGCGAACCGCACCCCGGATATGGGCACATCGTGGGCGAGGCGCACGAAGTACTCCTGGAAGCCGATCTCGTCGCCGGAGGCCAGCGTCACCCGGGTCTCGATCCGCTGGTCGCTCACCGGCAGCACGCGGCAGCCCAGTCCGCGGGCCGAGGCCAGACGGGCAGTCACCTCGCTGAAGCTCAGCCCCTCGCGCAGCAGCGTGGTGCGGAACAGATGGTTGCCGATGTCGCGGTCTCCGAGGTTGAACCAGGCGTCGAGTCCCAACGCCCTCAGCTCGCCGAGAGCGTTCCACGTCTCGTCGGCCAGGCCCCAGCCCCTGTCGCGGTCGATGACACCCGACAGGGTGTAGATGACGGTGTCGATGTCGGGACTGACATGCAGCCCGTGCAACTCGACATCGTCGGCGACGTTCACGACCGCCGTCACATCGGCGGCCGGCGTCACCAGCAGTTGGCCGGTCAGGTAGCGAGCCGCGCCCACCCCGCCGGCGAGGACCGTTATCACCGGCCCGTCTTGCTCCCCGCCCCGCCGCCGTCCGGACGGCTCTGGAGCAGCGCCAAGTCCCCGTCGACCATCAGCCTGACCAGATCGGCGAACGACGTTCTCGGACGCCACCTGAAAGCGGCCGACGCCTTGGACGAGTCGCCCACCAGCAAGTCGACCTCCGCCGGGCGCATGAACCGCTCATCGGTGACGACGTGGTCGCGATAGTCGAGGCCCACGTATTCAAAGGCGAGCTCGCACAGCGTTCTCACCGAATGAGTCTTGCCCGTGCAGATCACGTAGTCGTCGGGCTCGTCCTGCTGAAGCATCTGCCATATCGCCTCGACGTAGTCCGCGGCGTAGCCCCAGTCCCTCTGCGAGTCGAGGTTGCCGAGGCGCAGCTCGTCGGCGAGGCCAAGCTTGATCCGAGCTGCGGCGTGGGTGATCTTGCGGGTCACGAACTCCATGCCCCGGCGGGGGCTCTCGTGGTTGAAGAGGATCCCCGAGGTGGCGTGCAGCCCGTAGGACTCCCGGTAGTTGACCGTGAGCCAATGACCGTAGACCTTGGCCACCCCGTAGGGGCTGCGGGGATGGAACGGTGTCTTCTCGTTCTGGGGAACCTCCCGCACCTTCCCGAACATCTCCGATGAGCTGGCCTGGTAGAAGCGGATGTCGCCGTCCACCAGCCGGATGGCGTCGAGGATCCGGGTGACCCCCAGCGCCGTGGTCTCGCCGGTCAGCACCGGCTGGCTGAAGGAGGTCTGCACGAAGGACTGGGCGGCGAGGTTGTACACCTCGTCGGGCCGGTAGGTCCGCAGGATCTCGATCATGGAGACCTGGTCGAGCAGGTCTCCGGTCACGATGCGGATCCGGTCCTGGATGTGGGCGATGCGCTCGTAGTTGACGATGCTGGACCGGCGCACCATGCCGATCACCTCGTAGCCCTTGCCGAGCAGCAGCTCGGCGAGGTACGAGCCGTCCTGGCCGGTGATGCCGGTGATCAGGGCGCGTCTGGCCATGGCGCTACTGGCTATCGCCCCAACTCGGCAGTTCCGACCCTGCAGCCTCGGCCATGCCGCCGCCGAGCGCACCCGGCGATTCCGCCAGCCTGCACCGCCAGTAGTCGAGGAGGTCGTCGAGCGTCTGCTCCAGCGGAACCTCTGGTCGCCATCCGGTGGCGTCATGAAGCTTGGAAGGATCGCCACGGACCTCGGCCACGTCTACGGGGCGCAGCAGTTCACCATCAGCCGCGAGGCGCATGGGGTGCCGAGCCCTGGCGATCAAGGCCTCGGCCAACTCGGAGATGGCGCGGGCGGCGCCGCTGCACACGTTGTAGGCCTCGCCCGCCTCGCCGTTGGTGGCCAGCAGCCGGTAGGCCCGAACCACGTCACGGACGTCGGTGAAGTCGCGCTTGGCCTGCAGGTTCCCGACCCGCACTACTTCCGAGCCGTCGCGCTCGTTGGCCGCGACCCGCGACGCCAGCGCGGCGGCCACGAACCGGTCACTCTGGCCGGGACCGAGATGGTTGAAGGCCCTGGCTCGGATCACGTCGAGCCCGCGGCCCAGGCCTGCCTGAAGGCACACCATCTCGGCCGCGGCCTTGCTGGCGCCGTAGGGAGTCACGGGCAACATGGCGCAGGACTCATCGACGGGCAGGCACTCCGGCTCGACCCTCCCGTAGACATCGGCGCTGCTGATGACCACAACCCGGCTCGCGCCGGCCCGCCGGGCTGCGGCGAGGACGTTGAACGTTCCCTCCACATTGACCCGGAGGGTTGCGGCTGGATCGGTGAAGCTCGCCTGCACGTCGGCCTGCGCGGCCAGGTGGTACACCGCGTCGGGGCGGCTGCCGTCGAAATCGGCCGCCAGCGCGTCGGGCTCGGTGATCTCGGCCTCGCTTATGGCCACCTCGTCGCCGGCCGCGGCCAAGTGGGCCACGAGGTGGCACCCCACGAAGCCTGTGGCACCGGTGACCAGGGCCCGCACCGGCGCCTACCGGATGGTGCCTGTACCGCGCATCACCGCGCACACTACGTGTTCGGGGCGTGCCACACTTGATCGCATGACGACGGTGACCGAATGACGGCGGCATCAGGCCGGGAACTGGAGGGGCTGGCGGCGCTGGTCGATCCGGCCTCGACGGCGGTGCTTACCATGGAACTGCAGAGGGGCGTCGTGGGTCCGGACGCCATGATGAAGACCCTCGTCGAGCGGGTGTCGGCCGCCGGGACGGTGCGCGCCGCCGCTGCGGTGTGCGACGCGGCCCGGGATGTGGGGGCGCGCGTCGTCCACTGCGTCGTGCACACCCGTGAGGACGGGGCGGGCACCGCAGTCAACTGCCTGATCCTGGGGTTGGCGGACAAGCTGCGCCGAGAGCACGGGATCGCTCCGACCCTTGCCGGAAGCGACGGGGCGCGACTCGTGCCCGAGCTCGGAGATGACCGCCGGGACCTGATCGCGGCGCGCGCTCACGGCCTGACGCCGTTCACGGCCACCTCCCTCGATCAGACCCTGCGCAACTTGGGCGTGACCACGGTAGTGGCCACCGGCGTATCGGTGAATGTGGGCATCATGGGCCTGTGCCTCAGCGCTGTCGATCTCGGCTACCAGGTGGTGCTGGTACGCGACGCCGTGGCCGGTGTCCCGGCGGAGTACGAGGAAGCCGTGATTGAGCACAGCCTGGCGATGGTTGCCACGGTCGTCACGTCCACGGAACTGCTGGAGGCCTGGGCCTAGCGGCCCGTGAGCGGAGCGAACAGGAGCGGCAGGCATGGAGGACATCCACCTCCTGGGGCTTCGGGTGCCGCCTCCGTGGAAGGGGCGGCCATTAGCCTCGGTTGATCGCATCTTCTGTCGATAGCGCGGCGCCCGCGGTGGGCGCGAACGGCATCGCCCAGCAGCAGCCGACGGTGTTGGCCGTCGTCGTTGCCCACGAGCCCGGCGACTGGTTCGTTGAGACGCTCGAATCGCTGTCTCTACAGGACTACGAAGCCCTGGGCACGGTCGTGGTCGACGCGGCCTCCTCGGGGATCGGCGAGCGGGTCTCGGAGGTCATAGGTGATGCCGCCGTCCTCGACGGTGCCGGGACCACCGGATTCTCCCAAGCGGCCAACGTCGTGCTCGATGCGGGGATCGAGGCTGATTTCCTGCTGGTGTGCCACGATGACGTGGCCTTGGCGCCCGACGCGGTCTCGGTGCTGGTGGCCGAGGCGCTGAGGAGCAACGCGGGAATCGTCGGCCCCAAGATCGTCGAATGGGACCGGCCTGAGATCATCCAGCACGCCGGCTACGACGTCGACCGCTTCGGCGTGCCCGCGGAGCGGGTCGGCGCGGACGAACTCGACCAGGAGCAGCAGGACGGCGTGAGCGACGTGTTCGCCCTTCCCTCCGCAGTGCTGCTGATCCGCCGCGAGTTGTTCGTGCGACTGGGCGGGTTCGACGGGGGCATGACCTTCCGGGGCGAGGACGTAGATCTGTGCTGGCGGGCCCAGATGGCCGGGGCGCGGGTGATGTTCGTCGGAGGCGCGGTGGCCCGGCACCGGGAAGGGCTCATGTCCCGCACGGGCGTCGACGACACGAGGCTCACCGAGACCCGCCACGCGCTGCGGGCGATGCTGGTCAACCACGGCCGCATCTCGCTCACCGTGTTCCTGCCGGTTGCCCTGCTGATGGCGGTGTTCGAGGTCGTGCTGGCCGTCTTCACCGCCCGGCTCGGCCGGGTACGCGACGTGATATCGGCCTGGGTCTGGAACATCTCCCGGCTCGACGTGGTGTCGCAGCGCCGCAAGGCCAACGCCCAGGTTCGCCGGGTGCGCCAGGCCGACGTGACCGCGCTCCAGTACCTCGGCAGCGTCCGCCTGCTGTTCTTCCTGAGGAGACGGTCCGGCGCCCAGCCGTCCGGGCTGCTCAGCGCCGCCGGCAGGGGAGTCTTCGGGGGGCTGCACACCGGCACCAACCGGCTGGCGTGGATCGCCTGGATCGTGGTTCTGGCCTTCGTGCTGTTCGGATCGCGCCGGCTCCTGTCCTCGGGCGTCCCCGCGGTCGGGGACTTCGCCGCCTTTCCGGAGGACGCCTCCGGCATGCTCAAGTCGTGGTGGGGTGGGTGGAGCGAACGCAACGCCGGTGCACCGTCCTCGAACCTGGGGATCCTCTTGTACCTCGGCGTGCTCGGCTGGGTCCTCGGCAGCATGGCCCTCGTTCGCACCCTGGCCGTCATCGCACTCATCGTTGTTGGCTTGGCCGGGTCCTACCGCCTGCTGTCCGCAACCGGCTCCCGCCGGGCGCAGGCGAGCACCCTGTTCGCCTACTTACTGGTCCCCCTCGCGCCGGCGTCGGTGGCGAGTGGGTCGTTGGCCGGTCTCGTCGGTTACGCGGCCGCTCCGTGGATGCTGCGGGAGTTGCTGCGGGCCTCGCGGACCGCGCCGTTCCGCCAGGAGCCACCGGGATTCGCGAGCCGCGCCGCGGTGTACATGTCGCTGGGAGCGGCTGCAGGCGTCGCGGCGCTGATCGTCCCGGCCGCCGCCGGACTCGTGGTGCTCCTGGCAGCCGGCCTGGTGGCGGGCAGCCTTCTCGCGGGCCGACCCGAAGGCGTTCCCCGCCTGCTGGTCGCCATCGTGCTGGCCGTGCCGGCGGCTGCCTTCCTGGCCTTCCCGACCGTGGTGGACCTGCTGGCGTCCGGCCCGGACTGGGGATTCCTGGCCGACGGGCGCGACGGGTCTGCCGGCATGGTCTCATTCGGCGAGATCCTGAGGTTCGCGGTCGGGGCGAACGATCCCGGATGGATCGTCTGGTTGTTCGCGCTCCCGATGGCGGTGCCGCTGCTGCTCGGAAGAGGGTGGCGCCTGGAGCAGTCCGTGCGCCTTTGGATGGTGGCCATCGTCGCCTGGGCCGTCGCCCTGGCCGCCCAGCGGGGAGTGCTGCCGGTCGGGCTTCCCGATCTGCATCTCCTGCTGGCCCCGGCCGCGGTGGCGGTAGCCGGGCTGTGCGGCATGGC
>VYCM01000136.1 GCA_009843915.1 Acidimicrobiaceae bacterium
ACGCTGGGAGGCGGGGCGGCCACCAGGACCCGCCGCCGAGTCCGGCGCGAGCGCGGGCGGGCCGTCTCCTCCTCGATGACGGTCAGGCGTACTCCCCCGGTGACATCGCTGATCAGGTTGAACAGCACCGCACCGAGCACCGTCAGCCCGCTGCCTGCCAGGACCAGGACCAGCCCGCCGACGGCTGCGATCCGGAAGATCTGGTCGGCGTTGATCTTGAACGACTCCAGCGCGAACAGCTCCACCACGAAGTTCTCGATGTTGGCGACCAGCCCGGAGTTCACCGCGAGGTTCCACAGCGTCACCCCCACGAACAACATGACCACCCAGGCACAGAAGTAGAGGATCAACGAGACCTTCAGCACCGACCAGGGCTCGACGTGCCGCACAAGGCGGCGGACCCGGCGAGCGCGCAGGCGTCGATTGGACCGGGCTCTCAGAGCGCGGCCGACGGCCGAGCGCGGCATCGGCCTCGGGCGAGGACCGAGCACGGCGCCGTCGTCGACACTCGCATCGGCGGCGGAATCCGAGGCCGGGGCATCACCGGATGGCGACCCGTGGTCCTGATCACCGGTGCCGGAAGTCGACTCTTCGCTCATATTTGTCCACGGCGTTGTCCACGGCCCCTCCGATGATGCCGCAGCTTAGTTATGCGTTGCATCAGGGGGCGCAGTCCACTCGACCAGGCGTTCGGCCCGGGCTGTCTGGCTGGCTCGGCCCACTTGAACCGCGACGGTCACCAGCAGGGCATTGGAGTCACCACCCGCCTCCTGTTCGGAATAGGACAGCAGCAGCCCCCCATTCGCCGCTGCAAGGGCGGCCGCTTCGGTGCGGCCGGCGGCCGCTCCGGCCAAGGCCGCCGCGTCGGCCGCAGTCCGGGCCCGGGCGCTCTCGTCCAGGAGCCGCCCGATCTCGACGGTCGCCGCAACCGCGGCCATCAACACCAGCAACACCACCACCATCAGGGGCGCGGCTTGTCCCCGGTCCCGGGGCTCAGGCCTCACCCGGGCCGTCATTGCACGTCTGGATCAGCTTCTGAGTGTTCGGAAGGAGCCTGGCTCGAGTTGCCATTCATGTCGTCGCCGACGAGGGCAATGGCCACCACCTCGTCGCCCGCGTCGGGGTTCATCACCTTGACCCCCAACGCCATCCGGCTCTGCTCGGACACGTCGCCCACCGGAACCCGGATCACCACGCCGTTGGCGGTGACAGCCAGAATCTCATCGCCAGGATCCACGACAAGCGTTCCGACCACTTCGCCCTTCTCCTCCGTCGGCTTAGACCCGATGTTCCCCTGGCCGCCCCGCCCCTTGCAGTTGAACGCGTCCACCGGGGTTCGCTTGCCATAGCCCCGAGTGGTCACGTACAGCAGCGCCGAGCCCGGACGGGCCACCGCGCACGACACCACCGAGTCACCGGCGTGCTTGAACTTCAACCCGATGACCCCAGCCGCGCCCCGGCCCATCTCACGAACCTGGCGCTGCGCGAAGCGGATCGTCTGGCCCAGACGTGACGACAGCAATATGTCGTGCACCCCGTCGGTCGGCACGACCGCTACCAGCTCGTCGTCGTCGCGCAGGCGAATGGCGATGAGGCCCGCCTTGCGGGACGAGTCGTAGGCCGTGAACTTCGTGCGCTTCACCCGGCCCTTAGCCGTGGCGAACAGCAGGTACCGGTTCATCTCGTAGTCGCGCGTGTCGATCACAGCCTGGATCCGCTCGCCGTCCTGCAGCGACAGCAGGTTCACGATCGAGGTGCCCCGTGCAGTGCGCGAGGCCACCGGCACCTCATGGGCCTTCAACCGGTAGACCCGGCCCCGGTTGCTAAAGAACAACAGGTAGGAGTGGGCCGTGGTGTGGATCAGGTGCATGACGCTGTCGGCCTGCTTGAGCTTTGCGCCGGCCACCCCGCGGCCGCCGCGACCCTGCAGGCGGAACTCGTCGGTGGGGACCGTCTTGACGTAACCGGACGCCGACATGGTGAACACCAGGTCGTCGTCGTCGATCAAGTCCTCGATGTCGAGCTCGCCCGGGTCGATCTCGAGCACCGACCTGCGAGCGGTCCCGAACTTCTCGGAGATCTCCTTGAGTTCGTCGCGGATCACCATCCGGAGGCGATGCTCGTCGGCCAGCAGCGCCTCCAGGTCCGCGATCAAGGTGCGCTTCTCGGCGGCCTCCTTCTCAAGCTGGGTGCGGCCCAGGCGAGTCAGGCGGGAGAGGGCCATCTCAAGAATGTGGTTGGCCTGCTCCTCCGAGAACTCGTAGGGCTCGGCCATCAGGGACGCACGGGCCGCGGCGGTGTTCTCGCTGGCGCGAATCGTGGCGATGATCTCGTCGATGGCGTCCAGCGCTCGCAGCAACCCCTCCACGATGTGGAGCCGGGACCGGGCCGCGGCCAAGCGGAACTCCGACCGCCGGGTCACCACCTCGATCTGGTGCGTGACGTATGCGACCAGCGCGTCGCGCAGGCTGAGCGTGCGAGGCACCCCGTCCACCAGCGCCACCACGTTCATGGCGAAGCTGGACTGCAGCGGGGTGTGCTTCCAGAGGTTGTTCAGCACCACTTCCGGGTTGGCATCCCGCTTGAGCTTGATCACGAAGCGGGTGTCGTCGCCGGAGGATTCGTCGTTGACGTCGGCGATCCCCTCCAACTCCCTGGCGTTGACCAGGTCCGCGATCTTGCGGGCGACGGTGCCGGCCGACACCTGGTAGGGCAGGGCCGTGACGACGAGCGCATTGCGGCCCGCGATCTCGGCGGGCGTCACGTCGGCCCGCATCTTCACTGAGCCGCGCCCGGTGCGGTAGGCGGACTCGAACCCGCTGCGGCCCAGTATCTGTCCGCCGGTGGGGAAGTCCGGGCCGTGCACTCGCTCCATCAGGTCCTCGACGCCGGCATCGGGGTCCTCCAGGAGCAGCACCACCGCGTCGATCACCTCGGCGAGGTTGTGGGGCGGGATGTTGGTGGCCATGCCCACCGCGATTCCCTGGCTGCCGTTCACCAGCAGGTTCGGCAGGCGGGCCGGGAGGACGGCCGGCTCGGTGAAGTCCCCCGAATAGTTGTCGACGAAGTCGACGGTGTCCTCTCCGATGTCGGCGAGCATCGACAAGGCCAGCGCATCCAGGCGGCACTCGGTGTAGCGGGACGCGGCCGGCGGATCCTCGGGCGAGCCGTAGTTGCCGTGAAAGTCGATGAGGGGGTGCTGCAACGAGAACGGCTGAGCCATCCGGGCCAGGGCGTCGTAGATGGCTGAGTCGCCGTGGGGGTGGAAGCGGGCCATCACATCACCCACCACCCGGGCGCACTTGACATGGCCCCGGTCGGGACGGAAGCCCTGGTCATACATCGACCACAGGATCCGGCGGTGCACCGGCTTGAGACCATCGCGGGCATCCGGCAGCGCCCGGCTGATGATCACCGACATGGCGTAGTCCAGGAAGGAGCTCTCCATCTCCTCCTGGATCTCGACGACGGTCACCCCCAGGCTGTCACCGGTCGCAGGGCCCGTGGGGTCTGGGGAGTCAGCTTCGCCGGTTCCGCCTGTCATTTCGTTCATGGGGTGCTTCCGTGGGGGATCAGAAGTCGAGATTGCGGACTTCTCGGGCGTTGGTGACGATGAAGTTCTTGCGCTGCTCAACGTCGTCGCCCATGAGCACTGAGATGACCTGATCGGCGATCGCGGCCTCCTCGACCGACACCTGCAGCAGGCTGCGCGTCTGCGGGTCCATGGTGGTAGAGCGCAACTCGTCCCAGTCCATCTCCCCCAGTCCCTTGAGCCGCTGGAACTCGCGCTTGTGCTTGGGACTCTCGGCCAGGAACGCATCCTTGGCGGCGTCGTCGAGCAGGTAGACCGTCTTCGAGTTCGACACCTTGGTGGAGTACAGCGGCGGCTGGGCCACATACACATAGCCGGCTTCAACCAGCGGGCGCATCTGGCGGTAGAAGAACGTGAGCAAGAGCGTGCGGATGTGGCTGCCGTCCACGTCGGCGTCCGCCAGCACGATCACTTTGTGGTACCGGGCCTTGCCGATGTCGCAGCCGTGGTCGTCGGGCTCACGGCCGTCGGCCGGGCTGCCATCACCGTTGCCGTTGGTATTGCCGTTGGAGCCCGCGACGTCGCCGATGCCGGCGCCTATAGCTGCGATGATGGCCTGTATCTCGTTGTTCTTGAGCATCCTGTCTATGCGAGCCCGCTCAACGTTGAGGATCTTGCCCCTGATCGGCAGTACCGCCTGGGTCTCGGGATCGCGTGCCCGCACGGCAGAACCGCCCGCGGAGTCGCCCTCGACGATGAACAGCTCCCTGCGGGCTGAGTCGGTGGCGGTGCAATCCTTCAGCTTGTCTGGCATGCCGGCGCCGTCCAGCAGCGACTTGGAGCGAACCTCGGAACGCACTCGAGCCGCGGCCTCGCGAGCCGCAGAGGCCGCCACGGCCTTCAACACTGCCCGCCTCGCCTCGGCCGGGTGCTCCTCAAGCCATTCCGACAAGTGGCGGTTGGTGACCCGCTCGGTGAAGGAGCGCATCGACATGTTGCCCAACTTGGCCTTCGTCTGCCCCTCGAACTGCGGCTCTCCGATGCGCACGCTGACGATCGCGGTGAGGCCCTCGCGGATGTCCTCGCCGTGGAGGTTGTCAGCCTTCTCCTTGAGCAGTCCCTTCTCGCGGGCGTAGGCATTGACAGTACGGGTCAGCGCCGAGCGGAACCCTTGCTCATGCATGCCGCCGTCGATGGTGGAGATCCCATTGGCGAAGCTATGCAGGCCGTCGGTGTTGAAGCCGGTGCTCCACTGGAACGCCACTTCCACCTCGTGGGGATTGCCGTCGATGGTTTCCGTGCCGGCGAAATGCCCGACGGCATCGAAGAGCCGGACCTTCGACTGGTTCAGGCGGCTCACATAGTCGACGATGCCGCCCTCGTAGCGGAACGACGTCCACTCGGCGTGTCCGTGCGGGCCAGGCCTCAAGTCGCGGACCCGGATCTCCAGCCCCCGGTTCAAGAACGCCATCATCTCCAAGCGTTCGGCCACCGTCTGGTACCGGAACGACACGTCCTCCAAGACCGAAGGGTCCGGCCAGAATCGGATTGTCGTGCCCGTCCGGACGTCGCCGTTCAGCTGTGGCGCGGGCCCCAGCACGGAGAGGGCTTCCTCGATCTCGCCACCGTTGACGAAAGTCATGCGATGCCGTTGGCCGGAGCGGTAGATGTCGACTTCCATCTTCTCTGAGAGGGCGTTGACCACCGAGACGCCGACACCGTGGAGGCCGCCCGAGATCTTGTAGCCGTCGCCACCGAACTTCCCGCCTGCGTGCAGCAGCGTCATCACCAACTCAGCCGCGGGAATGTGGTCATGGAGCGGATGCGGATCCACAGGAATGCCGCGGCCGTCGTCACCCACCTCACAGGAACCATCCTCGTGAAGTGTCACGTCGATCCGGGTGCAGTATCCGGCCATGGCCTCGTCCACCGAGTTGTCCACTACCTCCCACACGAGATGGTGCAGACCGGTCGGGCCGGTCGACCCGATGTACATGCTGGGCCGCTCGCGCACAGCCTCGAGGCCCTCCAGGACAGTGATCTCAAGCGCGCCGTACGAGGGGTCGACGCCGGGGGCTGTCTCGATTGCCGGCTCGCTGGCAGTCACGCCGAACAGACCCTCCTCACACGGTCCCGCGGGCAGCGGGCAACGATGGATCGAAGGTCTGCCGCCGGAACAGGACGGAGGCTCGGAGCACTCACTGGCACGACCCGGCCGCAGCAAACAAGGACCGGGCGAGCCGGGGGCACCGAACCGGGACAAAGCCCTTAATCGAGCCACCGATCACGCCCGTCATTCTACCAGCGAGCATCAGCCGAACGGCGCGTTCCCCTAGTACTCCGAGAACGGCCTCACTCGCACCGCGATCGACGTCAGCCGATCGGTGGACGACAGTTCATTGACCCGTTCCAGCACCTGTTCGGCCAGCCATCGCACCTCGCTGGCCCACATCGAATCGGAGGCCACGATCACGAGCCGATCACCCTCCACCGCGGCGGGCCGGCAGTGCCGAGCCACGTCGGCCCCCACTACTTCCTCCCACCGATGGAACACCGTCGACAGCAGGTCGGCGGGAGGCGCGCCGAGCGAGCCCAACACCCGCTCCAGAGCATCAGCCAGCTCGATGGGCTCGTCTCCCGCTGACACCGTCACACCGGCCTGGCGGTGCCGTTGACGACCCGGATCAGTTGGTGGGGCTGGACGCCCGCGGGCAGCTCGGATGTTGCGGTGGTGAGGATTCGCTGACCGGGCGGGAGCGTCTCCAATAGAGCAGCCGCCCGGCCGGCGTCCAGCTCTGAGAACACATCATCGAGCAACAACACCGGCTCCACGCCCCGGCACTCGCGAACTTCTGCATCCACCGCCAATCGCAAGGCCAACGCCATGGACCTCTGCTCCCCCTGAGAAGCATGGCTCCGGGCCGGAAGTCCTCCCACCTCCAACAGGACGTCGTCGCGGTGGGGACCCACCGTGCTCGTCGATCGCTTGAGATCGGTGGGCCGTGCGGCTGCCAGTGCCTCGGCCAGCGAGTCCTCCCCCCAAGACGAGAGGTACGTCACGCCCGCGTCGCCCTGCCCCTGGGAAATATGGCCATAGTGACGCTGGATCCGGGGCTCCATCGCAGCCAGCAGGTCACGGCGCCGAATGCGGAGCTCGTCGCCTACTGCGGCCAGCTTGTCGTCCCACACGTCCAGGGTGATGGCCACATCACCAACGGCGCGGCCCTGTGCCTGGCGCAACAGGGTGTTGCGTTGACGAAGGATCCGGTCCAACTCGCTGCGCAGCGCCCCCCAGGACGGTCGGACCGCCGCCAGGGCGTCGTCCATCCATCGTCGCCGGACGGCGGGCTCGCCCTTCACCAAGTCGAGGTCCTCCGGTGAAAAGGCCGTGGCCGTGAGAACTCCGAGCAAGTCACGGCGCCGCGCCACCGGTTGCCGGTTCACCCTCACCCGGTTCGGCTTGGCCCGGGCCAGCTCTACTTCGATCAATATCTCGCGGTCCCCGTCTCTGAACCCCGAGCAGCGAATGACGGCCGCCGATGCACCGTCACGTATGAGGGCCACATCGGAGGCGCCGCGGAACGAACCCAGGCCCGCCGCGAAGCCCAAAGCCTCGAGCAAGTTGGTCTTCCCATGGCCGTTCGGCCCGATGATCGCTGTCATGCCCGGGGCGAAGACAACCTCGGCTTCGGCGTAAGACCGGAAGTCGACAAGCGATAGCGAGCAGACCCGCACGGCCGACGCCCGAGACGATCAGCTCACCCGCACCGGCATAAGCAGATAGAGGAAGCCTTCGTCCCCCACTGAACGAAGCAGGGCTGGTTTCACTGCGTCCGCCGTCTGCAGCGTGACTTCCTCGCCGGTGGTGGCCTCGATGCCATCGATGAGGTAGCCGGGGTTGAACGCGACGGTCAGATCCTCACCCGTGTAGTTGGCTTCCATGGATTCGTTCGCTTTGCCGACGTCGTGCGTTATGGCAATGACCTCGAGGCTCCCGTCGCTCATCACCAGCCGGACCGGCGTCGAATCCTGGGCAAGCAGGCGTACCCGTCGAACGACTTCCAGCAGCTGCTCGCGATTGGCGGTCAGGCAATTCGGATGGTCGGTCGGGATCAAGCCCTGGTAGTTGGGGAAGTCCCCCGGGATCAGCCGTGTGGTCAGCTGGACGTTTCCCACTACGAACTGCGCATAGTGCTCGGCCAACTTCAACGTCACCTCGTCTGAGTCCGCGATCAGCCGCTGCAGCTCACCGAGAGCGCGGCTCGGCACCAGGACTCTCTGGTGCTCACCGAGGATCGACGAGCCCTCGAGATCTCGTACCGAGAGCCGGTACGAGTCCGTCGAGACCAGCCGCAGTCGGCCCTCCCCCTCCGAAGCCATGAGCACGCCAGTGAGGATCGGCCTGGAGTCATCGGACGAAGCCGACCTGACGACCTGGCTGAGCGCATCCCGGAATTCGGCCCCACTGAACGTGACTGCCGGACTGAACGCTGCCGAGTCGCCGTCGTCGCTTGCTTCCTGGGTGAACGACAACTGCGGGTAGTCCTCCTCAGGGATCAGCCGGATTGAGAACTCCGATGACCCGGCCACGATCGAGGCCTCGCCCTCGGTCACCGAGAACTCCACCGCTCCGGCCGGAACCGCCCGGACCACATCGGTAAGCAGCCGGGCTGGTGTCACCGCCGCGCCGCCGGCGGTACCCAGCACCTCAGCCGTCACCGACAGCGTCAAATCGAGGTCACTGCCGGTGACCGTGAGAACGCCCTCGGTGAGGTCGAGATGGGCTCCCGTCAACGCGGCCCGGTTCGAACTGGCACCCGCTGCGGCCCGCACCGCAACCGTCAGAGCATCCAAGAGCGTGTCTCGTTCGCAACGGAACTTCATGCCCATGATCTTCTTGCTTCTCCTCTAGCTGGATTCAAAGGGTTGTAGAGGACACTAGGCACTGTGGATTGGGGATTTGGGTCGGCTCGCCTTGCAATCACAGCGCTTCTGATATGCCCAGATTTGCCGTGCCAGTCAGTGAACCGGCGGCGCGTTGCCGACTGGGTGTTGATTCAGGTGTCGTTTCGCACAGCTGTCCAGAGGCGTGGGGGCAACGGTCCCCATGGTTCTCCCCTGTGCCTGGTGGATTGCGCTCATGAGATTTCTCCGACTCGCCTCTGGAGGTCCTGGATCTTGTCGAAGATGTCTTTGCGTTCGGTCATGTGGTGTTCGATCTTGCGCACGGCGTGGATGACGGTGGTGTGGTCGCGGTTGCCGAAGGCCCGGCCGATCTCCGGGTAGGACAGGTCGGTCATGTTCCTGGTCACGTACATGGCAATTTGACGCGCGTCGACGAGCGGCCGGCGCCGGCTGCCCCCGGTGATCTGCTCCACCGAGAAGCTGAAGAGCTCGGCAGTGGCGGCCAGGATGCTTCTGACCGTGACCGGCGCCTTGATGGTGTTGCCTATCAGGTCGGCCAGGACGCGTTTGGCGAGCTCGTAGGAGCACGGCTGACCAGTGATGTTGGCATACGCCGTGACCTTGATGAGGGCCCCCTCGAGTTCACGGATCGAGTCGGTGACATTCTCAGCGATGAATGAGAGGACCTCGCCGGGGATCTCTATGGCCGCCGATTCAGCCTTCTTCTCCAGAATGGCGAGCCGGGTGACCAGGTCCGGGGGCTGGATGTCTGTGATGAGGCCTGACTTGAACCTGCTTCGAAGCCGGTCCTCCAGAGTGGGCATTGCATCGGGAGAGCGATCGGAGGAGAGAACTATCTGCGCGCCGTTCTGCAGAAGGTCGTTGAAGGTGTGGAAGAACTCCTCCTGCAGGCCGTCCTTACCCTCCATGAACTGGATGTCGTCGACCAGCAGCACGTCGTTGCTGCGGTACAGGAGCTTGAACTCCGGCTGGGTGCTGTTCCGTATCGCCTGTACGAACTCGTTCAGGAAGGTCTCGCTGGTGACGTAGCGCACCTTGTACGAGGGGTAATGGTGGTTCACGTAGTGAGCGATGGCCCTCAGAAGGTGCGTCTTTCCGAGCCCGGAGTCTCCGTGGATCAACAGCGGGTTGTACGGCCCGGCCGGGGTCTCGGCCACCGCGAGTGCGGCCGCGTGGGAGAACCGGTTGGAGGTTCCGGTCACGAACTGCTCGAAAGTCAGGCGAGCATGGGGCCCCGAGTCTCCGTTAGTGCCCGCGGCCCCCGGTTCACGGTCGGAATCACGCAACGCTGGAGCTTCCGCCGTTGGAGCTGCCGCGTCGGCAACAGAGAAGTCCTCACTCTCGTCCCAGTCCGGGTCGATCTCGATTCGAACCATCACGTCCGGCTCGGCCTCGTCCAGGGCGTCGGTCAACAGATCGAAATAGCGGCGCTCGATCCGGGCCTTCTGGAGGCTGGTCGGCACAACCAGCGTCAGGGAGCGCTGGTCGAAGGCGGTTGCTCGGGCGCCGCTGAAGGTGGTTCTCCACACGGCGTCGCTCACCTGGCTGCGGATGCTCTGGGCGCAACTAGTCCATATCCGCTCCGCCTCGGCGTCGGTGCTCACCTGTCGATCTCCTTTCTCCACAGAATCATCCACAGATGTGGACAAGAGATCTCCGTGGCCCCTTAGTGGAGGAGGGCGGGACCCAGATCCGGTTGCGGTGGTGACCAGCGGAACGTAGCAGCATCCACATCGGCTGCAAGTCCGACGCCGGAGTGCCGGTAAATGACTAGTTCAGGCTGGATGAAGTCCAAGTCAACTACATATATGTAAGATGTATGACATTCATGTTCTTTGACCCGGTGCGAGACCGGCGGACAGTGGACGGCGCGCGGTGCCTGTCTGAGCCGGTTGGTTGTCGCAACGCAGGGTCAGCCCTACGGTGGATGCCGACCGCCGTTCATCCACAGCATCGACCCGGATGGCGGCTCTTGTGGCGTGCTCGAATCGGAGCAGGCCGAGGAGGATCTTCATGAAGCGCCCTTTTCAGCCGAATATAAGAAAAAGGCATAAGAAACACGGGTTTCGAGCCAGAATGAGGACTCGCGGAGGGCGTGCTGTGCTGCGTGCCCGCCGCCGCAGAGGGCGGAGCCGACTGGCCGCGTGAACGGCTCGGCGATCAGCCGCCGCGCGTGTCACGAACCCCGAGAGACCGAGCGAGCAGGGAGCGATTGATGCCGGCCAGCGTTCGCCGTGGTCCTCTCAGGATCTCGTACCGCGCTACTCCAACAGGCGCGCGCGTCCTGTTCGCGGTGCCGAAGTCGGTGGGGACGGCGGTTGTCCGCAATCGAGCTCGTAGGCGGGTGCGGGAGGCGCTGCGCGAGCTTGCCGGCGACGGAACGATCGTGCTGGCCGACGGGGAGTATCGCCTGGGCATCTCGTCGTCGCTGGAAGGTCTGTCTGCCGCTGAGTTGCGGACGACCTTGGGGGCGCTGTTGGGAGACATCCGGTGAGACGCCGATTGTCGACACGACTTGCTTGCCGCGCAATACGGGCCTACCAGGCCGCCCGGGCCGGGCGCCCGTCAACGTGCCGGTACATGCCGTCGTGTTCGGCCTATGCGCTCGAGGCGCTGCAGAAACACGGCACGGTGCGCGGCACGTGGCTGACGGCATGCCGCCTGGTCCGTTGTCACCCCTGGTGCTCGATGGGGTTGGATCCGGTGCCTGACGGCCGGCGGGTCGCGGCCGTAACGGGGGAGACCTCCGATGTTTGATCCCCTGTTCGATGTCGTCACCGCGGTCCTGGCCTGGTTCTACTCCCTGTTGCCGGACTATGGGGTGGCTATTGCCCTCTTGACGCTGACTGCGGTGGTCGCGGTGACTCCGCTCACGTTGAAGATGACGCGGAACATGTTGCAGATGCAGCAGCACATGCCTGAGGTGAAGAAACTCCAGAACCAGCACAAGGGCGACCGGCAGGCCATTAACGAGGCCACCATGGCCTACTACAAGGAGCACGGGCTCAATCCAGTCGGGTGTCTGCTCCCCATGCTGGTCCAGGGTCCGATATTCCTGATCATGTTCCGGGTGGTGGATGGACTCACCCGAAGGACGACCGAGATCGGCACTCAGCTCGGCTTCACCTCCCGTCTCTTTGCCGACAGCGCGTCCGGAGTGGCACCCAATTACGTCCAGACACCGATTTCCAGGGATGAGCTGCCATTTGATCCCGATTTCCTGGCCAAGGACAACGACCTCTATCAGGACCTGAGCAAAGACGTTGAGATGGTCTCGTTGGGAGTCGATCTGTCCCGCAGCGCGAGTTCTGTGATTTCCGAGAGCATCGTCGCGGCGCTCCCCTACCTGTTGATGCTTGTGGTCGTGCTGCTTACGAGCCTCTACCAGCAGCGTCAGATCCAGGGCAGGCAGAGCGCCGCCGCGGTCAACCCACAGCAGCAGATGATGATGAAGTTGATCCCCTACATGCTGCCGGTGTTCTCGTACGTGATGCCCGCCGCGGTCGTGACCTATTTCATCGTCTCGAACTTGGTCCGGATCGCGCAACAGGCCTACATCACCCGGTCCTTCTACCGAGGGGAGGATTCTCTCGGGGCACAGGTCGCCAAGCAGCGAGCGGCCGCTGAGGCCGACGGTGGCGGCCCCGCTGACACCCAGGCTCGATCGTCGAAGGCGGTAACTGAGGGCAAGGGTGCTCCGACGCCGAGACGGGACGCGAAACCGCCCAAGGCCAAGGCGCCTGCACGGAGGAGGGCTCAGGGCACCGACAAGGCGCCTGCCCGGAAGCGAACCCAGGGCACCGACAAGTCGCCCACGCGGAAGAGAACACCTCCGCAGGCCAAGACGACAGAACAGCGGGGACGGACCGGCAAGGCCCCCTCGCGGGGCCGTTCCGGCAGCCGGCCCGGCGGCGGCCGCGTCACGCCGCCTGGCTCGGGCGCGAAGCGCCCCAGCCAGAACCGCAGCCGCAGCAAGAGGAAGAGGCGCTGACTCTCGCGCCGCACGAAGGAGTTCTTCTGGAAATGGAATGGTTGGAAGTCAGAGCAGCAACGGTGGAAGGCGCCAAGGAGCAAGCTCTCGTTCATCTTGGTGTCCACGAGTCGGATGCCGAGTTCGAGGTGATCTCGGAAGGACGGATGGGGCTGTTCGGGAGGATCAAGCAGGAGGCTCGGGTGCGGGCTCGAGTGCTCCCCACGCCGGTGCGCCCGAAGGACGGTAGGAGCCGCGGCCACAACAGCCGCAGGTCAGGATCTTCGAGGCGATCCGAGTCCTCGCGGACGTCCGGCGAGGCAACCCCGGAACCAGTTGCGCGCTCCCGCCGAAAGGACTCGTCTGGCTCGGAGCCCCAGCAGTCTGCTAGCGCTGACAACGGTGCTCGGGACAAACCCCAGGAAGAAGGCCAGAAGGCACGTGATACGAAAGAGGATGCAAAAGCCATGACAATTGATCAAAATAGAGGTCCTTCGCTGTTGGAGCAAGCCGACCTCGCGGAGGCCTTCGTTCGGGGCATCACAGAATCGCTGGGCATTGTCGTCACGTTCAAGCGGCATGACCTGGAGAACGGCATCATGCGGATCGAGGCAAACGGAGACGGAATCGGGATCCTGATCGGCCGCCGGGGTGGTACAGCCCAAGCGATTGATGAACTGGTTCGTACGGTGTTGCAACGATCCGGTGGAACGACCAGGGAAGGAAAGATCCGCATGGACATGGGCGGAGTTCGCGCTCGCCGTGCCTCAGCTCTAGCAGAATTCACTCGCAAGGTGGCTGAGGAGTCCATCGAGACGCGATCAGAGATCGCCCTCGAGCCGATGAACCGGATGGATCGCAAGATCGTCCACGATGTCGTCTCCAAGTTGAGCAATGTGGAGAGTCGGAGCGAAGGAGAGGATCCTCACCGACGGGTGATCATCGCAGCCGTTCCCGACTGAGCATGTGACGGCTCCGCGCCATTCGCTAGCCGAGATCGATCCAGCCCTTCTGGAGCGGCTGGACCGGGCGTGGATGCCGGCTCGGGTCGCTGGCGCCGTCGGGGGAGCTTCGATCGAAGCCCTTCGCCTTCACGCTGGCGGGTACATCCTGGATGAGTGGCGGCCGTTGCCGGAGGGCCAGTTCGTGGACTGTGGCACCGGGGCCGGTGTCTTGGGGGTGCTTCTGGCGCTTGAGCTTCCCGGGTCACAGTGGCGCCTGGTCGACGCTAGGGAACGACGGTGCGAGATGGCTCAGCGAGCTGTAGCCGAGGCGGGCCTCACGGAGCGGGTCACTGTGGAGCACGCTCTGGTGGAGGAGATAGCTTGGGCCGACGGCAGGGGAGGATTCGACGGAGCGGTGGCACGCTCATTCGGTCCAGTGCCGGAACTTGCAGAGTGTGCCTTGCCTCTGTTGAACGAAGGCGGCTCGCTCGTGGTTTCCGTCTCGTCGTCGACCGCCCGCCGGTGGCAGCAGATGCCCTTGGCGGCGCTGACCGGTTGTGAGATCGGGCGAACTTGGACGACACCGCACGGCAGCTACCTCTCGGTCAAACGATTCGGCCCGATCCCGGCGGGCCTCCCCCGCCGCCGCCCAGCGCGGAGCCGCTCTCCGTTGGGCTAGGGGCTGAATCTGTCCATATCTCTCTGTTTCACGTGAAACACGAGAGATGCTTGACTTGCTGGGGGTCGTATGGGACCGTACCCGAGAGTCGCTGCGACAGGGAGCTGACCCCGTGGGCATGACAGAACGAACCGGCCCAAGTCACGCCCGGGTCTTTGCTGTCGCCAACCAGAAGGGTGGCGTCGGGAAAACGACTGCAACCGTGAACCTCTCGGCGTGCTTTGCTGAGAAGGGGATCAAGACCCTCATCGTGGATCTTGATCCCCAGGCCAACGCAACTACTGGCGTGGGCTTGGATCCGCGAGCACTTGACGGGTCGATCTACGACGTGCTGCTCCAAGATCTCGAACTTGAGGAGATCATTGAACCGACAATGATCAAGGGTCTGCACATCGCTCCTTCCAATCTCGATCTCGCCGGCGCTGAAATCGAACTGGTGCCGGCCTACAGCAGGGAACGGAGGCTCCGGGACTCCATGTCGGGGGCGGTCACGGAGTATGACCTGATCATGATTGACTGCCCACCCTCGCTTGGCTTGTTGACCATCAACGGCCTTACGGCAGCCGACGAGGTCATCGTTCCCATTCAGACCGAGTACTTCGCGCTCGAGGGATTGACCCAACTCGTCAAGAACATCGAGTTGGTGCAGCGCAGCCTCAATCCCGACTTAGAGCTGACAAAGCTGATCCTCACCATGTATGACGCTCGTACGAATCTCTCACGGGATGTCGCCCGAGAGGTTCGGACACACTATGGCGACAAGGTCTGCTGGCAGGTCGTGCCGCGCACCGTGCGTCTCAGTGAGGCGCCGTCCTTCGGTCAGCCCATCATTCTCTACGACCCTTCATCCAAGGGGGCAAGAGCATTCCGCGACCTGGCAAAGGAGGTGCTCCGTGGCGCGTCGTAGTGGTCTCGGCAAGGGCTTGGGAGCCCTGATCCCGACCGATCCAGATCCAGCAGGGTCAGTCTTCCAGGAGATTGACATCAGTCACATCGTCCCGAATCCGTACCAACCGAGGGAACGTTTCGAGGAGGAATCCCTGACTTCGTTGGCTGCTTCTATAGCTGAGGTTGGGGTGATCCAACCGGTTATTGTGCGAAAAGCACCAGAAGGATATGAAATTGTTGCAGGGGAGCGGCGCTGGCGAGCCGCGCAACGAGCCGGCCTCCGAGACATCCCGGCCCTTGTACGGGATGCGGACGACAGGGGAGCCCTTGAGGCCGCGGTGGTTGAGAACGTTCACCGCCAAGACTTGAATGCCCTTGAGGAGGCCGCGGCCTACCGGCAGTTGATCGACGATTTCGGATTGACCCAGGAGGATGTCGCCGCGCGGGTCGGGCGCTCCCGCTCTGCAGTGGCCAACACCATGCGGCTCCTGAACCTGGCTCCGGCCGTGCAGCGCCTTGTCATCGAGGGCGATCTCTCGGCAGGCCACGGTCGGGCGCTGTTGGCCCTCGAGGACGGGTCAGCCCAGCAAGCTCTGGCTACCGAGATCGTTCGAGAGGGCTTGACTGTTCGTGAGGCGGAGCGCAGAGTCGCTGAGGTTCACGCGGCATCGGGGCAGTCGGCGTCGTCCGAGCTCGACAACGAGGCGCCCACGCCGGATGAGTTGAAGGCCGGCATTCTCGAGCTTGAGGATCTTCTCTCGACAAGGCTAGACACCCGGGTCTCGGTGCGGTTGGGCAAGAGAAGAGGCAAGATCACGATCCAATTCAGCGGGTTGTCCGACCTTGAGCGGATCTATCACCTCATCGTGTGATAATTTAAGCTACTTTTACTATATTTACTGCAATCCGGGATCGAGGCACCAGTCGGTGATTGCATCAGCAAGGGCACGCGCTATGTGGGGAGCCCGCGGCACGACAGTTGATCCAGGACCGATGCGGCACCAGACCGCCGGCATTCGAGTCTCTCGAAGAATGGACAGTCGCATCGGCATCGTCGGGGCGGGTTCAGCGAGCCAGGGCGCGAGCGCGGCCGAGCACCGTTGGGCCAGGGCCCGACCTCCGACCGACTCGAACCCGCTCATAGCAAAGTACGAGACGCCGAAGTTGTCGCCGGCCAGCGTCACGCCGAGGTATATGTCGCCGTTCCACTGATTCGAGGTTCGAGCCTGGTGACCGAGGTCGGGAGTGCTGAACGACAGGACGTCCGCCCCGACTTGGCGCAGTCGGCGAGCGATCGCCTGAGCAATCACGGGCAGTTCGCCGGTGTCTCCGACCACGATGCGCTTTCCTTCCACCCGGCTCGGCTGGTGACGCAGCCGCTCGTGCTCACGCACCTCGGCAATCGTCAGCTGGCCGGTGGTTCGCGATGTGAGCCTGTCCAGGGCGTCAATGGTGGACCGTCCGATCACCCCGTCGTCAGGGAGGCCTGCATTCTGCTGGAACTGCTGGATCGCCCTCTGGGTCCGGGGGCCGAGGATGCCGTCGACCCAGTGGGGATCGAAGCCGAGTTGGCCGAGTCGGCGCTGGAGTTCCGCGATGTCATCGCCCCGCATCATCGGGTCGCGGTAGTAGAGGAGCCGATCACCGAGCCGGTGATCGGCTTCGACGAGGGCGTTCCATGACTGCGGGCCGCAGATCCCGTCAACCACCAAGCCGCGATCGCTTTGAAAGCGACGTAGCGAAGCCTCAGTCTCGGTGCCGAACTCCTGCGGTTCGGTGTCGGTGCGATAGCCGATCAGGGCGAGTCGGCGTTGGAGATCGCGGACGGCGTCGCCCGCATCGCCGCGACGCAGTGGTAGGCCGCCGGGCGCGATTAGAGATACTCCGCGAGTTCGCCCAGCAGGGCCTCCTTCGGCTTGGCTCCCACCATTCGCTTGGCGGGTTCGCCGCCGTCGAAGAGGATCATGGTCGGGATACTCATGACACCGAACCTGCGGGCGACATCGGGGGCCTCGTCCACGTTGAGTTTGGCCACCGTCAGCGTGCCTTGCTGCTCGGAGGCGATCTCGTCGAGGATCGGCGCGATCAGCTTGCACGGGCCACACCATTCAGCCCAGAAGTCCACGAGAATGGGTGTGGATGCGCTGTTGACCTCTTCATCGAATGTCGAGGCACTCAGCGTGATGGTCGGTCCTGCCACGGTATCTTCCCTTTGCTTGCGTCATTGAGGAGGCATCACTCGTCGCTCTGCGACGGTTCTGACGCGGCCACCCTACTTGCCGGTGCGGCGAGTCATGACACCGCACGCGAGTGGAGGCTTTCGAGGTATCTCTCGGCTTCGATCGCGGCCATGCAGCCCGTTCCCGCCGCCGTGACAGCCTGCCGGTAGTAGTCGTCCTGCACGTCTCCGCAGGCGAACACGCCCTCCACCACGGTCCTGGTGGAGTTCGGCTCGGTTACGAGGTAACCGTTCGCCTTCATCTCCAGCTGGCCCACGAAGAGGTCGGTGTTGGGCCGGTGGCCGATGGCGATGAAGCACCCGGTGACGTCGAGCACCGATGTCTCGCCGGTCCCGGTGTCGCGGATCCGCAGGCCGGCGAGGGTGGACTCGCCGAGGTACTCCTCGACGACGCTGTTCCACATGAAGTCGATCCGCTCATTGTCGAAAGCGCGCTGCTGCATGATCTTGGATGCTCTGAGCGCATCCCGGCGATGGATGATGGTGACTCGCGACGCGAATCGGGTCAGGAAGGTCGCTTCCTCCATGGCTGAGTCGCCCCCTCCCACCACCGCGATGTGCTGGTCGCGGAAGAAGAAGCCGTCGCAGGTGGCGCAGGTTGAGAGCCCGTGCCCCACCAGCTCGATCTCACGGTCGAGACCCAGCATGATGGACTGGGCCCCGGTCGACACGATCACCGTTCGGGCTCTCAGCGTGGGCTCGTCCGCGCTGGGATCGCCGATCCAGACGCCGTAGGGCTGGTTCGAGAAATCCACCCGGGAGGCCTTCACGGTGTGGATCTGGGCCCCGAACCGGACCGCCTGGTCTCGGAATCGCTGCATCAGTTCCGGTCCCATCACACCTTCGGGGAATCCGGGGTAATTCTCCACGTCGGTGGTGAGCATGAGCTGCCCGCCCGGCTGATCACTTGTCGAACTCGGTTCGCCCTCCAGAACCACCGGGTGGAGGTTGGCCCGAGCCGCGTAGATGGCCGCGGTCAGCCCGGCCGGGCCGGATCCGATGATGACCACCTCCACCTCGCGCCCGGCGAGGTCGTCAAGGCTCATTGCAGCATTGCTCCTCAGGCCACCGCCTCGATCACACCGTAGAGCACCACGCCCAGGATGATGAGAGCGTCGATGATCACCGCCACGTAGATGGGCTTCGTTGATCCCGTGCGAGCTCGCCAGGCACCGAATCCAATGATGGAGACCAGCAGTCCGATGAAGCCGTGGGCTGCCCATGTCGCCGAACCGACGCCGGCACCTATCGGCAGGTAGGTGTCAGCCAGGCGCACAGTGACGATGGTGAGCAACACCACGGCCGCGATGGCGGCAACTGCGGCCACCAGGCAATAGACGACGGCCCGAAGCAGGAACACAGCCCGATCGGTGGTCTGCACCCGCACCGCATCGACGACCTCGACGATCTTGTCGGCGACAGTGGCCGGCCAGTCGTCGGATCCCAGGCTCAACGTCGGCCGGTCGCGGTGGGTGGACTCGCCATCAGCCATAGAACGAAAGCCTAGAGCGAGGCTTCAGGAACCGTCAGGTGCGTCCAGGTCGTGGGTCTCGGTCTCGCAATCAGGTGGGGCCGCGTAAATGATGACGGCGGTGCCGTCAGATCGGCGAGCGAACCGGCCGTCGAATACCAGGGGCTCTTCGGTTCCGACGGCGGCGACAAAGGGTCGTCCTGTTTCGACATCCAACTCGAGTTCCCGCTCCCGCACGGCTGCGGAACACGTCTCCGAGTCAGCCGTCGTCCCATTCTCGAGCGCGGTGGACCAGCGCGCCGTGACGGTGTCGAAGAGCGACTCGAGATTCTCGAACGCGCCCAGGTCGACGACCGGTACGGCTGCCTCGTCCGCCGTGCGCCGTTCCTCTTCGGCGCTCGCCGTCGGCGCATCCGCGGCGTCCTCCACGGGTGTTTCCATGGCTGACTCCGCTTCAGCTGCGGCCATCTCGGCCTGAAGCTCGGCGACGACTTCGGGGTCGACGGTTCCCTCCGTCTCAGCCGCAGCAGCTGCGAGTGCCTCCTCGGCCATCGGTTCTTGTTCGGCCATTGGCTCTTCTTCTGGCATGGGCTCGGCCGCCATCTCGTAGTCGGCGCTGTCTTCGGCCATCGCCATGTCGGCCTCGGCCGGGGCTGCGGCGGTGGCTTCGACACCGGCGTCCGCGGCAGGAGCATCGGCGGCCATGTCAGCCGAGTCGTCTGTAGCCGCGGCCATCTCGGCCGATTCGTCACCGCTCCTGCTGGCGATCAGGCCCGCACTGACGACGGCGGCGAGAAGGATGGCGGCCGCGGCCACCGCCAGCAGCGTCTCGCGGCGCCGGCGGATCGGAACGATCCTGGCTTCGCGTCGTTGGGCGTTCTCGGCATCGGCCACCGCGAGCGCGGCACTGATCATCTGCTCACGCCGCTCCGCGGGCATGGGCGCGACCGGCGCCGCCACCGCGTCGCGAACCGATCGCAACTGCTCGACCCGAGCCATCAGCGCGTCGTTCTGCTCCACCTCAGCGATCTCAGCCGGGGTTGCCTCACCGTCGAGATAGGCCGAGACGAGTTCGTCTTCGCGGAATTGTTCGTCACTCATGATTGCTTGCCTCGTCGTTTCGACGTTCTGCAGCGTCGTGGTGGTTCCCGCCGTTGGCTCGCATCGTCTCCGCCAACCGGGCTCGGCCTCTCGCGATCCGGGATCGGACCGTTCCCGCGGGGATTTGCAGGATCGACCCGATCTCTGCGTAGTCACAGCCGGCCACGTCACGCAAGACGACTGGTGCTCGAAATTCCTCGGGCAACTGGGCCAGCGCGGCATCAAAGTCGAGTCGTGCCACCACCGCGGTTGAATCGTCGGCGGTGGCAGTCCCGGCGAAGCGGTCGCTTGCCTCGATCACCGTGGGCACCGGGCGGCGGCCACGTCGCCGCAGTTCGTCGAGAGCGGCGTTGGTTGCTACCCGGTAGGCCCAGGTCGAGAACTTGGCTCTGCCGTGGAAGCGGGGGAGTCCTCTGACGATGGCAATGAGCGCTTCCTGGGTGGCGTCCTGCCCGTCGGCGTCGTTGCCGGCCAGGCGCCTGCAGATGGCGTGGATCTGATCACGGTGGAGCCGCAGCAGCTGCTCGAGAGCACGCCGGTCTCCGGCCTGCGCGGCCCGGGTGAGTCTGGCGTCCTCGAGGTCGTCGCGAATCGAAACCGGCTCCCAACGCTGGGTTTACGCGGCGGGAACCTGGTACGCCATGCCCAGCACGCCCTGACCGGCGTGGGTGCCCACGACCGGTCCGACCTTGCAGACCCGGATGTCCCCGGAGTGCACTTCGGCCAGCATCCCGCGGAAATCGTCCACGTCGGGCGCCTCGCCGTGCATGACCGCGAGATGCTCTACCGGCGCTGCCGCCCTCAGGGTGTCACGCAGCCACCCGAGCGCCTTGCGCCGGGTCCGCTGCTTGGCGGCCTCAGCGACGGTGCCGCTGGAGATGTCGACGATGGGCTTGATCGACAGCATCGAGCCGAGCAGCGCCTGAGCGCCGCCGATGCGTCCCCCCTTGCGGAGGTTCTCCAGGGTGTCGAGGGTGCCGAAGACGTGCGTTCGCTCGGAGGCGTCGGCCACGAATTGCTCGATGTCGTCGGCGCCGGCGCCGTCGGCGGCCATGCGAGCCGCCTGCAGCACCAGCGTGCCCAGTCCGGCCGTCACCGACCGGCTGTCCAGCACCCGGATGTCGACGCCGCCATCTTCAGCTCGGACGGCGTCGGCCGCTTGCACTGCCGACTGCATCGTGGCCGAGATGGCCGCAGACAGGTTGATGCACACGACAGCCTCGGAGCCGGCGTCCAGGCACCGCCGGAAGGCCTGTTCGAAGCGTCCGGGCGGCGGTGCCGCGGTCTGCGGCAACTCCTCGGTGGCCGCCATCCGCTGATAGAAGTCCTCCACCGCGATCTGCTCGCGGTCGACGAACTCGTCCGTTCCGAAACGGATGAACAACGGGACGATCTGCACATCAAGCCCGTCGAGTTCGGCGTCGCCGAGGTCGCAGGAACTGTCGGTGACGATGCCAACGGCCATGTCAGCTCCTCGTATTGCTGGTTGTGGAAGGCTGGCGCCTTCTGAGCGACGGTAGCACCGGTCAGACCAGGTCGCGGTGCAGGACTGCGAGTCGGTCGGGCTCCACGCTGAACCCGCACCGCTGGTAGAGCGCGAGGGCCCGCTCGTTGTCGGGCGGGGTGTTGACCAGCGCGGTTTGCGCACCTCGGCGTTGCAGCCAGTTCAGTGCGTCCAAGACCAGCAGCGTGCCCATGCCTCGGCCCTGGGAGTGGGTTGCCACTGCCAGTCGCTGCAAGTAGCCCATCGGCCCCGCTCGTCCCGTGATGCTGTAGGCGGTCACCTCGGGGCTTCGGATCACTCGCCATCGACTTGACGGTGTGGCGGTACGGGCTTCGTGGAGACCTTCGGCGTCGAGGCGCCAGAACGGGGGGAAGGCCCCGGCATCAACCCGCAGAACACCATCCAGATCACGACGGCGGGCCCTCCGGGTCCGCCCGCCAGGATGGGCCAGCCTTCCGGAGGCCTCTACATCCCGGCTCAGGGCGGTGAGTTCGGCCCGGACGCTGAAGCCGTCGTTGATGAGCCGGTCGCGCACCAGTGGGGCAACGGCAGCAGTGATGACGGAGCTGAACCCCTGATGCAGGAGCCGATCCCGTAGGGAGGCCAGTACTGGGGGTGCGAGAGTCGAGGCAGCGGTGACCGGGGCGAGGTACGCCACATCATGCTGGCCCTGCCAGGGCCCGACGCGGAATCGCGCCGAACCGACCCTTACCGAGGTCAGTGCCACGAACTCAGGCGTCGCATGCGCCGCCACGATACGCGCCGCGCTCATTAGTCGAGTAGGAGGCACCGGGTACGATCCGGACCGTGCTGGTGATCACCGACGAGCGTTTCCTCGACCATGACACCGGGTACCGGCATCCCGAGCGGCCTGACCGCTTGCGAGCCGCGCTGGCCGGGGTGACTGCGGTGGACGCCGAACTGCTCTCGGACAGCCGCACACCGAGGCCGGCGGAGCGGTCGGAGTTGGAGCTGGTGCATCGTCCGGAGATGATCGATCGGGTCGTGACGCTGGCGGAGCATGGCGGCGGCCACCTGGATGCCGACACGCCCATGGGCGCAGCCAGCTTGGACGCAGCACTGCTCGCGGCCGGAGCGGTGCTGTCGGCTGTGGAGCAGCTCGGAGCCAGCGGCGGGGAAGCCGAGGCCTACTGCATCGTGCGACCGCCGGGGCATCACGCCACGCCTTCGGCGTCCATGGGCTTCTGCCTGTTCAACTCGGTGGCCGTGGCCGCGGCATCGCTGGCTTCCGCTGGCCAGCGGGTCGCCATCGTCGACATCGACGCCCACCACGGCAACGGCACGCAAGACGTGTTCTTCAGCCGTGACGATGTTCTCTATGCGTCGATTCACCAGTACCCGCTCTATCCGGGCACGGGAGCGCTCGACGAGCGGGGCGCCGGCATAGGAGAGGGCTTCACAATCAATGTGCCGCTGCCACCGGGCGCCACCGGCGAGGTGGCTCGGGCGGCGCTGGACGAAGCGATCATTCCTGCGGTCGAGCGGTTCGCTCCGGATTGGCTGTTGGTGTCGGCGGGCTATGACGGGCATCGTGCCGACCCGTTGACGGGCCTGTGCTATTCGTCGTCGGACTACGGCGACTTCGTCCGTCAGCTGACGCCGCTGGCGCCGCGGACGGTGGCCGTGCTCGAGGGCGGCTACGACCTGGAAGCCACACGGGCCTCGTCATACGCCGTGGCCGGAGCATTGCTGGGCCTCGACTTGCGGCCTGAGCCTGCCAGCAGCTCCGGACCGGGCATGGAGGTCGTGCGAGCGGCGGCCCGCCTCGCGGCTTGCGACGACATACGGTGAGCGCAGAAGCCCGCGAAGCGCTCTCGGCCGATGAAGCGCTCTCAGCCGCGCTGTCCGCCGCGTCCGGCCTCAAGCGGCTCTTCGATGCAGCGGGACATCGGCTGTACCTCGTGGGTGGAGTGGTGCGAGAGGCTGTCGCCGGCCGGTTCCTCCCTGACGCGGATCTCGACTGCACCACTGGCGCCCGCCCGGCGACTGTGCGGCGGATCGTCAGCGATGCGGCAACGTCGGTCTGGACCCAGGGCGAGCGGTTCGGCACCATCGGCTGCGTCGTGGAGGGGCGGGCCTTCGAGATCACCACCCACCGCGCCGAACGCTATGAGAGGCAGTCGCGAAAGCCCGTGGTGGCATTCGGTGACGACGTGGTCCAGGACTTGGCGCGTCGTGACTTCACCGTCAACGCCATGGCGATCGACACAGCCGACGGCGCCCTGATCGACCCGCACGGCGGGCGGGACGACCTGGTGGCAGGGGTGTTGCGTACGCCCCTCGACCCAGCGGTCTCCTTCGGCGACGACCCTCTGCGCATGCTGCGAGCGGCACGGTTCATTGCCAGCCATGGACTCGCACCTGACGATGCGCTGGTCGGTGCGGTGGAGGCCATGGGCGACCGGCTGGACATTGTCTCGGTGGAGCGGGTACGCGACGAGTTCGAGAAGCTGCTGCTGCTCGACGACCCGTCGGAGGGCTTCCGCTTCCTGTTTCTTACCGGTCTGATCCGGCGGGTGGTCGAAGACCTGGCTCGTTCCGACCCAGCGGAAGTGGGCCGGATCACGGCTGCCGTGGCCGCCGAGCCCGCGGCCCGCTGGGCCTCGCTGTTCGTACGCGACTCAGCTGAGACCGCCGCGGCGTGCTTGCGCAGGCTGCGCTGCTCTAACGAGCTGGTCTCGTCGTCGACCGCGCTGATAGCGGCTCGGGCCCGACTGGGGGAGACCTCGGGCAGCCTCGTCGACGTGCGCCGGTTCGTCCACGCATGCCGGTCGCCGGTGGACAGCGCGCTGGCCTTCGCCGAAGCGGTGGCCACGGTGTGCGGCGAGCCGAGGGACCGGCTGCACGACTTCGCGAGAACCCTGGCCGAAGCGCGAAGAACCGAAGACGTCGACAACTTCGTGCTTCCCCTGGACGGCGACGAAGTCATGGCCGCGCTCGGCCTCGACCCCGGTCCCGAGGTCGGCCGGGCCCTCGACTTCCTGCGCGAGCGGGGCTTCCGGCACGGCCCGTCGAGCAAGGCCGACGCGGTGGAAGCCCTGCAACGGTGGTGGGCCGGGAACTACTGTGACCGATCGTGAAGCCGAAGCCGTCCAGCCTGCCTGCCGCTGCGAGCGGCCTGCCGGACAGGCCGGTGGGTGCGAGCGTCGACTACCGGCTGGCTAGGGCGGCCACTCTGAAGGCATGGAAGTCGGGCCAGCTTGGCCGGCAGGAGGTCTGCGACGCTCAACGCGAGTTGCAGCGCAACGCGGAGTTCTGCGGCCAGCCCACCGGGCGCCAGTGCCCGGTGTGCGCGAACGCCGGTGTGGTGGAGGTCACCTACGTGTTCGGCTCGCGGCTCCCCAAGCACGGTCGCTGCGTCACGACCCGAGCGGAGATGCAGCGATTGCAGAGTCGGGCCACTGTGTCGACCGGCTACGTGGTCGAGGTCTGCACCGACTGCGGCTGGAACCACCTGGTGCGCCGCTACACGCTCGGCGGCAAGCGCTCAGCCTGACAGCTGCTTGCGGCGATTGAGCCAGGATCGACTAGGCGGGTGATGGGGGCGTTCGACTTGCGAGCGAGTAGGGCGAAGCCCGTGCGAGCAAGCGGACGACCGCAGCGCACGCCGGGGGTGAGCGACGCTCGGGCCTGAGGAGTTGCCGCTGACCGCTTGCAGTGGCGCCGCGGCGGGCGGTAGCCTGCGGGCACCGCTGGCAGCCGCAGCGCGCTGGACGGGAAGGAGCATCCCATGGACACGCTCACCGCGCCCGCCATACGGGTGCGCAAAGTTCGAGACGGGGCCGATCCGCTGGTGATGGTGACGGCGTACGACGCGCCGAGCGCCCGAGTCGTGAACGAGGCGGGCGCCGACCTCATCCTGGTAGGCGATTCCGTTGCCATGGTGGTGCTCGGCTATGACGACACGCTGCAGGTGACGGTGGACGACATGGCCCATCATGTGGCCGCCGTCGCGAGGACCAGGCCCGATGCCCACATCGTGGGCGACCTGCCATGGATGAGCTACCACGTGTCGGCCTCCAGGACCGTTCGCAACGCGGCGCAACTCATCAGGGCGGGTGCGCATTCGGTGAAGCTGGAGGGCGGCCGCAAGCGCCTGCCGATGATCGAACGCATCTGCGGCGCCGAGATACCGGTGATGGGTCACATCGGCCTCACACCCCAGTCGGTGCACGCGATGGGCGGCTTCAAGGTTCAGGGCCGCAAGGCTGAGGCGGCTCGCCGGCTGGTGCAGGCGGCGAAGTCACTGGCGCACGCGGGTTGCTACGCGATCGTGCTCGAGGGCGTTCCCGTCCAGGTGGCGGAGATGGTCACCGAGGCGATCGAGGTCCCGACGATCGGCATCGGCGCCGGCCCCCACTGCGACGGTCAGGTGCTCGTCTACCACGATCTGCTGGGCTTCGAGCAACGGCTTGCTCCGAAGTTCGTACGTCGCTACGCCGATCTGCATGCCGCCGCCACGGAGGCCGTGCGACGCTTCTCCGACGACGTTCGTTCCGGTGCCTTCCCGGCCCTGGAGGAGTCGTACCACCTGTCGGAGGCCGAGCTGGCCGCGCTGGGAGTCGCTGGCGTCTGAACCGGTCCGCAACCCCGACAGGCGTCTGGGGATGGCTTTGTGGATGGCTGGGGATGGAACATCAGCCGGTTGGTATGAGCTTGGCCGCCGGTACCCTGCGCCCGACAGTTGACTGACTCTTGGTCCTCGGATCGGGACCGGTTCGCTTCAACAACACAGAAATCCCCAACCCTGCCCCGGCGAGGGGCCCCGGCGCCGCCGGGTCCAGAGGGAGGTGCTTGCCCCGTGCTGCGGGCCTACGAACTGATGATCATCATCGATTCCGATGTCGGAACGTCCGACGTCGAGTCGGTGATCGCCCAAGTGGCCGGCCTCGTCACCGACGAGGGAGGGACAATCGTGTCCACCGACAATTGGGGTCGGCGCAAGTTCGCCTACAAGATCAACCACAAGACCGACGGCACGTACGTGGTCTGGGAGATCGTGACCGACACGGCCGGCCTTCCCGACGCCGAGCGGCGCCTGCGGCTCGCGGACGACATCGTCCGCCACAAACTGTTCAGGCTTCCCGAGGCCGAGGCTGAGCGCCGCGGCCTGCTTGCGGAAGCCGCGCCGGCGGCGGCCGGCTGAGATCCGGAGGTTCCTCAATGGGATTCGACAACACCGTAACCGTCGTGGGAAACGTCACGCGCGACCCCGAACTGCGATTCGCCCAGTCGGGCATGGCCATCGCCCAGTTCGGGGTGGCTTGGAATCGCAGGCGGCAGGACCAGGAGGACGAAGTCTCGTTCTTCGATGTCACCTGCTTCCGTCAGCTCGCCGAGAACGTCGCCGAATCGGTTCGCAAGGGAGCTCGGGTGGTCATCTACGGCACCCTCCAGCAACGGAGCTGGGAGACGGACAGCGGAGACCGTCGCTCGAAGGTCGAGATTCTGGCCGACGATGTGGCGCCCAGCTTGAAATGGGCCACGGCCGCGATCACCAGGAATGAGCGGCCGGGTGGCGGTGACTACCGCGGCGGCCACCGCGGTGACGGCGGGTCCCGCGGTTCGAGTGGATCCCGGCCAGCCGGCCTTGAGGCGCTCGAATCCCGACACACCGGCGGGACGCCGCAAACAAGGGCGGCGAGTTCCAACGTCGACGAAGAACCGTTCTGAGACCGGTCCATCGATTCTGACGCGAGGAGACAAGAGTGCCCAAGACCAAGGTGCGGGGCAAGAACCGCGACAACAATCGCCGAGCGAAGAAGAAGGTGAGCTTCCTTACCACCGAAGGAATCACCTACGTCGACTGGAAGAACGAGAAGCTGCTGCGGAAGTTCATGTCCGATCGGGCCAAGATCCGAGCTCGGCGTGTAACCGGCAACAACGCCCAGCAGCAGAAGCTCGTTGCCGATGCCATCAAGCTGGCTCGCGAGATGGCCCTGGTTCCCTACTCGAACCGGGTCACGACTCAGCGCCAGAACAAGGACCGCGACGGCCGCTCCCGCGCGGCCGGCCCGGTGCCGCGCCCGTCCGCGCCGCCTCCTGGGGGTGCATCCCCCGAGGAAGAAGCCGACGATGCCGACACAGCTAACGCCGAACTCGTCGATGCCATGACCGCCAGTACCGGGGATGACCGAACATGAAGGTCGTCCTGCGCGCCGACGTGGACGGGCTGGGCCGCAAGGGCGACGTGTGCGATGTGGCCGCTGGCTATGCCCGCAACTATCTCGTTCCCAAGGGCCTGGCTCTACAGTCGTCGGCCGGCGCGGAGCGCCCGGCCGAAGCGATGCGGCGCAGCGCAGCGCTGCGCCGGGCGGCCGACCGCGCCGATGCTGAAGAGATTGCGGTGAGGCTTGCTCCAGCCGTTCTGGCGGTGTCGGCCCGGGCCGCGGAGTCCGGGCACCTCTATGGCTCGGTGGGACCGGTTGACATCGTGGCCGCAGTCGAGTCCCAGGTCGGGGCAGTGGTCGACAGTAAGGCCGTGGCCCTGGAGACGCCCATCAGGGAGACCGGCTCTCACACTGTGCTGTTCCGGCTCCACGACGACGTGGAGGTGCCGGTGACCGTCGAGGTAACGGCCCAGGACTGATCCGCCCACAGGCCGTCCACATCTAACTCGCGAGATCCCCTGCTGAATCCCCCGCGGCAACGCGAAATCAACAGGGATCGTCCACCGGTGGCCGACATCCTTGTCGTACCCCGTAGCTAGCGTCGCGCCCACACCGCCGAGCCGGCGGTGTGGGGAGACATGAAGGGCGTCAGTTCATGAGCGTTACCGATAGCGCGTCATGGCCCGGCGGGGGCACAAGCGCTGTGGCCGAACGGCGCGACGTGCGCGTTCCTCCTCACAACCTGGTGGCCGAAGAGTCCCTGCTGGGTGCCATGCTGCTGTCGCGCGACGCCATTGCCGACGTGCTGGAGACGGTGACCGCGGAGCACTTCTACCGGCCCGCGCACGCTCGGGTCTTCGAAGCGGTGCACAGCCTCTACAGCGCTGGCGACCCGGCCGACGCGGTGACGGTGGCCGAGATCCTCGAGCGCAACGACACGCTGGAGGCTATTGGAGGCCTGGACGGCCTGCTCTCGCTGCAGATGAACACGCCGGCTACCTCCAACGCCGCCTCCTACGCCCGCATCGTGCAGGAGAACCACACGCTGCGCCGACTCATCGAGGTGGCCGGTGAGATCGCGGAGCTGGGCTACGGCCGCCCCGACGATGTGACCAAGGCGGTGGACTGGGCCGAGAACCTGATGTACCAGGTGGCTCAGGGCCAGGTGGGGGACAACACGGTCCAACTCTCGGAACTGCTGGACGGCACGCTGGACAGACTCGAGGAGCTCTACGAGCACGGCGGGACCATCACCGGTACCGCCACCGGCTACAACGATCTCGACAAGCTGCTGTCGGGTCTGCAGCCGTCCTCGCTGTACGTGGTCGGTGGCCGTCCGTCCATGGGCAAGACCTCGTTCGCGCTGGGTATGGCTGCACATGCGGCCATACGCGGACAGCGGCCGGTTCTGGTCTTCTCGCTGGAGATGGGCCATATGGAGCTGACCCAGCGGCTGCTTTGCTCCGAGGCCCGGGTCGATTCCACCAAGATGCGCGACGGTCGTCTCGCCGACGACGACTGGAACCGGATCAACACTGCCATCGGCCGGCTGGCGGAAGCACCCATCTGGATCGACGACAACCCGAACGTGACGGTCATGGAGATCAGGGCCCGCGCCCGCCGCCTGAAGAGCCAGGTGGGCGACCTCGCCATGGTCGTCGTGGACTACCTGCAGTTGATGACCGGCCGCCAGAGTGCTGACAACCGTCAGGTTGAGGTAGCCGAGATCTCGCGGGGTCTGAAGATCCTCGCCCGCGAGCTCGAATGCCCGGTCGTGGCGCTGTCGCAGCTCTCCCGCAATCTCGAGATGCGCCAGCAGAAGCGTCCCATCCTTGCTGACCTTCGGGAGTCGGGCGCCATCGAGCAGGACGCCGACGTGGTGATGTTCATCTACCGCGACGAGGTGTACAACCCCGACAACGCCGACACCTCGGGCACGGCCGAGGTGATAGTGGCCAAGAACCGCAACGGACCCACAGCCACGACCACTCTGGCGTTCCTGTCGCGGTTCACGACATTCGCCAACTTCGCGGCCCGGCAGGGTCTCTGAGAGCCTGACATGTTCCTGGGTCAGAACCTCCTGGCTTGGTTGGTGCTGGCCCTGGGGGCGTCGATGGCTGCCGGCAACCTGGCGGCGCTGCTTCGGCCGAGGCCCGACCGTCGCGACCCGACCGATCTGGATCGGGCTCCGTTGGGTCGCAGCATTCTCTACATAGTCGTCGGTTCGGTGGCTGCCGTGTGGGCCATAGCATCACTGCTGTCGTCCTGAACGCGGGAGTGAGGCCGAGCGGCCCGGAGCGCAGCGAACAAGAGCGGGATAGAAAGGCCGAGTCATGACATCTTCAGCACTGATCGGCCATCTGGACCCCGCCTCGCTCGATCTTGCGATGTCGCCGAAGGCCCGCCCGCTGTTCGACCGGGTGGTGGAATTCGTGGCCGTCGAGGTGGAGCCGGTCACGGCCGAGTTCTTCAGGCTCGGCGAGGGCCGGGCCGAGCGCTGGGGTTACGGCTCCGGTCAGCTCGAGTTGCTCGACGGCCTCAAGGCGCGGGCCAAGGCCGCCGGGCTGTGGAACTTCTTCCTGCCCGACGCCACCAGCGGAGAGGGCCTGAGCAACCTCGACTACGCCTACATCGCGGCCGAGCTCGGCAAGAATCCCATCGCCTCGGAATGCCTCAATTGCAGCGCCCCGGATACGGGCAACATGGAGGTGCTCGAACGGGTGGGCACGCCCGCGCAGAAGGAGCAGTGGCTCGAGCCTCTGCTGGCCGGGGAGATCCGGTCGTGTTACGCCATGACCGAGCCGACCTTGGCCTCATCGGATGCCAAGAACATCGCCACTCGGGCAGTACTCGACGGCGACGAATGGGTCATAACCGGCGAGAAGTACTACATCTCGGGAGCCGGTGACCCACGCTGCAAGATCATGATCTGCATGGTGCAGACCAGTCCCGATGGCCCTCCGCACCGCCGGCAGTCTCAGATTCTGGTGCCCATGGACACACCGGGCGTGAACGTGATCGGCCCGATGCATGTGTTCGGCGAGGATGATGCGCCTCATGGCCACATGCACATCCGACTCGATGACGTACGGGTGCCGGCATCGAACATCCTGCTCGGCGAGGGTCGCGGCTTCGAGATTTCCCAGCTGCGCCTCGGCCCGGGCCGCATCCATCACTGCATGCGCTCCATCGGCGCGGCCGAGAAGGCCTTGGACCTCATGGTGCGCCGGGGTCTGAGCCGGGAGGCCTTCGGGCGCCCCCTGGCCCAACTCGGCGGGAACACCGAGATCATCGCCCGGGCCCGGGTGGAGATCGAGGCCATGCGGCTCATGGTGCTGCGGGCGGCCAAGGCCATGGACGCCCTCGGCAACGCCGAGGCCCGAGTCTGGGTGAGCGCGGTGAAGGCCATGGTTCCGGAACGGGTCTGCAACATCATCGACCAGGCCATCCAGATGCATGGCGCCACCGGCGTGTCGCAGTGGACGCCGCTGGCTCGCATGTACACCAACCAGAGGACCCTGCGCTTGGCGGACGGTCCCGACGAGGTTCACTGGTTCGTGGTCGGCCGGGCGGAGTTGGTGGCCCACGAAGGGCTCGGCGATCCGGCCGAGGAGGCGCGGCAGCGACAGCTTGCGGGGAATTGAAGTAGCGTTCGCCGGACCGTTCGCCGGACGATTAAACCGCTTTCATGAGCGTGAAGGAGGTCGACGCGTGACGATCACCTCGGAACGACCCAGCCCCGATGTTCCTCTGCCAGCCAGTGGCGAAGCCGGTGCAACGACAGTTGCGTCATTGGCTCAGGACTGGGCCCGCCGCAGCCCCCAGCAGGTCGCCATGCGGGAGAAGGACTTCGGCATCTGGCAGGAATACACCTGGGCCCAGACCTGGGACCTGATCGAGACCGCGGCCCACGGCCTGCTGGAGCTGGGCGTCGAAGTCGGTGACCGAGTGGCCATCCACTCCGAGGACCGGCCCGAGTGGATCATCCTCGACCTGGCCGCCGTGGCCGTGCGGGGCGTGACCGTCGGCCTGTACCCGACCAACCCGACCGCCGAGGTGGAGTACTTGCTCGGCGACTGCACGCCGGTGGTCTTCTTCGCCGAGGATCAGGAGCAGGCCGACAAGGTGCTCGAGGTTCCGGATGAGACGGCCGCCTCCGTCCGGCGCATCATCTACACCGAGCCGAGGGGCTTCGGCGACTACGACGATCCGCGGCTGCTGTTCTGGGACACCTTCCTCGAGATGGGCCGCCGCCACCGCGAGGCCCACCCCGAAGCGGTGGCTGAGCGGATGGCCACTGCCACCGACACCGATGTGATGACGCTGGTGTACACCTCCGGCACCACCGGTCCGCCCAAGGGCGCAATGCTGACCAACGCCAATGCGAGCTACTGCGTCGACAAGATCGTCAACGAGACCGACCGCTTCCCCGACGGCACTGGCCCCAACCCCAAGGACCTCATCGTCACGTACCTGCCACTGTGCCATGTGGCTGAAAGGATCTTCTCCACGTGGACTCTCGTCGGGGCGGGCCCGTCCCTGAACTTCGCGGAGTCGATCGAGACGGTCACCGAGAACCTGCGCGAGATCCAGCCGACGCTGTTCTTCGCCGTGCCGAGGATCTGGGAGCGGTTGCATGCCCTGGTCACCATCAAGGGCAACGATGCGACCTTCTTCAAGCGGGTCTGCTTGCGCTTCGCGATGGCCCTCGCGCAGGTGATCGGACGGCAGAAGGTGGCCAACGGTGGCAGCCACACGCTGGTGACCCGCCTGCTGTACGCCGTGGGTCAACCGTTGGTGTTCCGGGCCATGAAGGAGCGGATCGGTCTGCGCCGCTGCCGTCACGCCGGCTCGGGCGCGGCCGCCATCGCGCCCGAGGTGCTCGAGTTCTTCATCGGTGTCGGCGTGCCGGTGTACGAGCTGTACGGCATGACCGAGAACTCGGCGGTGGCCACCTGCAACTTCGCGGGCCGGATGAAGCTGGGGACGGTAGGTGAGCCGTACTCAGACATCGGCCTGCGCATCGACGAGACGACCGGGGAGATCCAGACCAAGCATCCCGGCGTGTTCGCTGGCTACTGGAACAAGCCCGACAAGACGGCGGAGACGTTCACCGACGACGGCTGGCTGATGACAGGGGACGTGGGGGAGTGGGTGGACGGCACCCACGTAAAGATCGTCGACCGCATCAAGCACATCATCATCACCTCCGGTGGCAAGAACATCTCGCCGTCGGAGATCGAGAACAGCCTGAAGACGTCGCCCTATGTGAAGGAGGCGATGGTCATCGGCGACGGCCGCAGGTTCGTGACCGCCCTGATCGGCATCGAGTTGGAGACGGTGGGCGACTGGGCCCAGCGCAACAACATCCCCTACACCACCTACCGGGACCTGTCGGAGAAGGAAGAGGTGATCGAGCTGGTCTCCAAGGTGGTGGACGAGACCAACAAGAAGTTTGCACGAGTCGAGCAGATCAAGAAGTTCAAGATGCTGCCGAAGGAGCTCGACCACGAGGACGGGGAGCTGACCGCCACCCAGAAGCTCAAGCGCAACGCCATGGAGGACATGTTCCGCGACCTGGTGGAATCGATGTACTGATGGTCGATGTCCTCATCCGCGCCGGAGCACTTCGCTGATGGTCGGCACCGTCGGCGGGAGGCTCTCGACGATCGACCTGCGTCGGGGCGCGCCGGTGGGCTTCCTGATCGGTGCGCTGGCCGCGTCGTTGATCTTCGGGATGGTGCAGCTGGCCAACGATCCGGTCTTGTTCTTCCAGACGCTGATGAAGTCTCTGGGGCTGGGGTCGGTGTACGCCCTGATCGCGCTCGGCTTCGTCCTCATCTTCAAGGCCACGCAGACCGTCAACTTCGCCCAGGGGGCACTGGCGGCCACGGGCGCGCTCTTTCTGGCGTTCCTGGTGCAGAAGCGCAGCGTCTTCTCCGAGGGTCAGAGCGTGGTCGAGCGCGACGGCCACATCCCGTTCACCAACATCTCGAACCCGCTCGACAGCCTGGGCGGTCCTCAATGGGTGCATTGGTCCTTGAGTGTGATCGTCGCGCTCGCGTTTGCGGCCGTGGTTGGACTCGTGGTCGAGCGGCTGGCGATCCGGCCCATGATCGGCGAGCCGCTCTTCTCGGTAGCGGTGATCACGCTCGGCTTGGAGATCATGTTCCGGGTCTTCAACAACGACGCCGTCGAGATCGAACTGCGCCCCATCGGCGTGCCCTGGGAGATAAGCGGGTTCAAAGTGGGTGGCGCTCTGATCAACTGGAGCTTTGTGGCCGCGATGGTCGCCGCCGCCGTTGCCTTCATCTCGGTGTACTTCTTCTACCGGTCGCGGCTCGGCATAGCCATGAGGGCCGTCGCCTTCGATCAGGAGGCGGCCATGGCCCAGGGAATCAACGTCGGCCGCGTGTTCGCCATCGCCTGGGCCGCGGGTGCGGTCCTGGCCGCTGTCGGCGGCATCTTTGCCACCCAGCCCCCGGTGGAGCAGACGATCTCCGTCGACCAAGGCACGGCCAACATCGCCTTCCGGGCCCTGCCCGCCGTGATCCTGGGAGGACTCGACTCTGTGACCGGGGCTCTGCTGGGCGGTCTGATAGTGGGGGTGGCCGAGATCTACGCCGGCCAGTACGCCGCGGGCCACACCTCCTGGCTCGGCGCCGGGTACCCGCTGATCGTGCCGTACGTCGTGATGATCATCGGCCTGCTGGTGCGGCCCTACGGCCTGTTCGGCACCCCTGAGATCGAGAGGGTGTGACGAGAGCAGTGCTCGGCCGGCCCCGCCTGTACACCGCATACCGCCAAGAAGCTCAACTGCTGCCGACGTGGACCCAGAAGGTGGTGTGCACGCTGTTCGTGGCGGTGCTGTTCCTGCTGCCCTTCGATCTGCCGGTCATCAGCCACATTCCCCTCGTGCGCTTCCTGGGCGACAGCGACTGGATGCGGCCCATGGCTCTCCTGATGGTGCTGGCCATCGCCGCCCTCGGCCTCAATCTGCTGGCCGGTGTGGCCGGTCAGGTGTCGCTGGGCCATGCCTTCTTCATGGGGGTGGGCGCATGCACCGCGGTGTACCTCGGAGGTACCAGCGGCGAGGCCACCTGGGGCCATGGCCTGCCGATATGGATCTGGCTGCCCGGCGCGGGCGTTGCTGCCGCCTTGGTAGGTGTGGCCGTGTCCCCGGTGGCGGTGAGGCTCCGGGGTCTCTATCTGGCCATCGTCACCCTGGGCCTGGTCTTCCTGGGCATCCACTTCGGCAACACCAGCTGGGGACGCAAGATCGCCGGACCCCCCGCGCTGGGCCGTGAATTCCCCGGCCTGGATGTGCGGCTGTGGAAGGAGGAGACCCCGCTCATCAACGTGGAGGATGACGGCCCCTGGCTCTGGTTCGACGTCACCGACCTCCAGAAGCGCTACCTGTTCCTGCTGGTGCTCACCATCGCGTTCACGCTCGTGGCCAAGAACCTGACCCGCACCCGTACCGGTCGGGCCCTGCAAGCGATCCGGGACCGCGACATCGCAGCCGAGGTGATGGGCGTGCCCGAGTTCCGCTACAAGGTGATCGCCTTCGCGGTGTCGTCGTTCTTCGCGGGGGTCGCCGGAGCCCTGTTCTCGGCCCTGTCCCAGCGGATTCTGGCCACCGACTTCGGGCTGTTCCTGTCCGTCGAGTTCATCGCCATCCTCTTGATCGGTGGAGCCGGGACGACATCCGGCACGCTGATCGGCACCTTCTTCGTGGTGATGGTGCCCCAGTTCGTGGAGGAGTTCACCAAGTGGCTCGACCGTGCCGAGGGCGGACTCACCGAGCTGCTGGCCCGGGTTCTGCTCACCGAGGGAGACGACTTCGGCATCATCAACACCGCCATCCAGACGCCCGGATGGACGCTGAGCGTGTTCGACTGGAACATCGTCCTGTTCGGCGCGCTGATCGTCGTTTTCCTGATCGTGGAGCCGCTCGGAATCTTCGGCATCTGGGTCCGTGTACGCAACTACTGGAAGCGATGGCCGTTCAGTTACTGAGGTTCGCTATTGAAAAGGCAGCAATCCTCCGTCAAGATGTGGGCACCGTACGAGTGCTCCTAGACCAACAGACAACCTTGGAGGCAATACCGTGAAACGAACGAGATGGTTGCTTGCAGTGATGTGCGCCGTGGCCCTGGTCGCCTCGGCCTGCGGCGATGATGAGCCCGATACGTCGGCCGCCGACGCAGCTGCTGAAGCGGAGCGGGCCGCGGCGGCTGAGGCTGAGGCTGCAGCTGCTGAAGCGGAGCGGGCCGCGGCGCAAGCGGAAGCCGACGCGGCCCAGACCGCCGCGGAGGATGCCCAAGCCGCGGCCGACGAAGCCGCGGCAAAGCTGGCCGAAGCTGAGGCGGCCGCCGCGGAGGCGAGCGCTGAACAGCAGGCTGAGGCGCAGGCCGCGCTGGAAGCGGCCCAAGCTGAGGCCGAAGCTGCTCAGGCCGCTGCGGAGGCGGCCCAAGCCGAAGCTGAGGCGGCCGCCAGTGAGGCTGCTGCGGCCCAGGAGGCGCTGGCCGTGGTCGAAGGGGCCATAGCTCACGACATCGGTGTGGACATCGAGTCGAAGACGATCCGGGTTGGCCTCAACACCGACCTGACCGGCATCTTCGCTCCGCTCACCACCAAGATCACCGACGCTCACCTGGTCTACTGGGAGTGGGTCAACGACAACGGCGGGATCCAGGGCTGGACGATCGAGCCGGTCGTGCTCGACAACGCCTACGACGTCCCCACACACCTCGAGAACTACGAGGTCTTCTCGGGTGACGGTCCCGAGAGCGTGGTGATGTTCGCCACGTCGACCGGCTCACCTCACTCCGCGGCGACCGCCGAACTGCTCATCGAGGACAACATGGCCGCCATCCCGCTGTCGTGGTACTCGGGCTGGGCCGACCCATCGATCGGCAAGAACCTGTTCGAGGTGCAGACCAACTACTGCATCGAGGCCATGAACGGCACGACCTACATGGCCGAAACCTACGGTTCGAACGTGGCCATCGCCACCTTCCCCGGCGACTACGGCCAGGACGCGGCCCGGGGCGTGAAGATCGCGGCCGAGGCCCTGGGCCTGAACGTCGTCTACGACGGCGAGGGCGCGGTCATCCCCGGAGCGGACCAGACCCCGGTGATCACCGGCATCGTCGAGTCCGGAGCTGACTGGGTGTGGGTCACGCTCAACCCCAGCACGACGGCACAGCTCCTGGGCGGATCGGCCGCGGCCGGCTACACCGGTCAGTGGATAGGCAGCGCGCCCAGCTGGAACCCGGCGCTGCTGCTCGTCGACGGCTTCAAGGAGTTGGCCGACGCGTTCTACACCCACTCCACCTACACGGTGCTGCTGGGCGAGGGCGCCGGTGCCGGCGCGGTAGGAGAGGCCGCAGGCATGCAGGAACTGCTCGACGTGATGCGGGAGTACCGCCCCGAGGCCAGTTGGGACGACTTCTACATCATCAGCTGGATCCAGGGCTACGTCGTGCACCAGATCCTCGACCAAGCCATCAGCAACGGCAACATCACCCGGGCCGGGGTGCTGGCCGCGGCCAACCAGGTCACGGCCGACCTGAACGGTCTGGCGCCCGACCAGTCCTGGGTGGGCAACCCCAACGACAACGTGGTGCGCGAGACCTACCTGTACGACGTCGACCTGTCGCTGTACACACCGGGGGCCACCATCTCGGACGAGAGGGCCAACAGCGGCTTCTCGCTGATCAAGGGGCCCTACGCCTCCGAGACAGCCCTCAACTGGGAGTACGAGCCCTGCTTCGTGGCTTCCTAGTCCGTTAAGGCCCGTCGGCGGGGCGGCACTGCAGCGCAGGCCGCCCCGCCGGGCCTGATACCCGCTCCCGTTCGCTGCACTCACGGGCCGCTCGGGCCCTCCGCCCACCAGACTGCTACATGCTCGAAGTCGCCAACCTTGAGGTCGTCTACAACGAGGTCGTCCTCGTACTGCGCGGCCTGTCCATCGATGTTCCCGACGGCAGCATCGTGGCGGTGCTCGGCGCCAACGGAGCGGGCAAGACCACCGCGGTGCGGGCCATCACGGGACTCCTCGACGTACACGAGGGCGATATCACCAAGGGCTCCATCGTCTGGAACGGCACCGACATCTCCAACTTCAAGCCGTCTCGCATCGTCGAGGCCGGGATCACCCAGGTGATGGAGGGCCGCCGGATCTTTGCCGAGTTGACCGTGGACGAGAACCTCAACACGGGTGCCTTCACCGTGCGCGACCGGAAGGAGAACGAGGAGGCCTACGAGCGGGTGATGGAACTGTTCCCGCTCCTGCAGGGGCGTCGGCGGGACACGGCCGGGTACCTGTCCGGCGGGGAGCAGCAAATGCTGGCCATCGGGCGGGCGCTTATGGCCGACCCGAAGCTGCTGATTCTCGACGAGCCTTCCTTGGGCCTTGCTCCCATGCTCATCCAGCAGATACGGGACATCATCGTGGGTATCAATGCCCAGGGCACCAGCGTGCTGCTGATCGAGCAGAATGCGGTCATGGCCCTGTCCATCGCCCACTACGGCTACGTCATGGAGTCGGGCAAGGTGGTCATGGACGGCGATCCCAAGAAGCTCTTGGCCGACGAGGACGTGCAAGAGTTCTATCTCGGCCTGCACGCCGAGGGGGAACGCAAGTCGTTCCGCGACGTCAAGCATTACAAGCGCCGCAAGCGCTGGTTGTCATGAACCCGTCCGGAGAGTCGGCTCCCGCCCTGCTCGAGGTGGACGACATCTCCCTGCGCTTCGGCGGGGTCACCGCCATCGACTCGGTGTCATTCGAGGTCCGGGAGGCCGAGCTGTTCGCCATCATCGGTCCCAACGGCGCGGGCAAGACATCGATCTTCAACTCCATCTCGCAGGTGTACCGGCCCCAGTCGGGCGACATCCGCTGGAAGGGAACTTCCATCATGGGCACCCGGCCCGACCGGGTGGCCCGACTCGGGGTGGCCCGCACGTTCCAGAACATCGAGCTGTTCTCCCACATGACCGTGCTCGACAACCTCCTCACCGGCCGGCACATCCGCATGACCGGGTCGTTCCTGGCCGGCGCGCTTTGGGTGGGCAAGGCCAAGCGGGAGGAGATCGAGCACCGCCGCAGGGTGGAGGACATCATCGACTTCCTGGAGATCGAGGGGTGGCGGAAGCACCCGGTGGCGCTGCTGCCCTACGGGATCCAGAAGCGAGTAGAGCTCGGCCGGGCGCTGGCCATGGATCCTGAGATGCTCATGCTCGATGAGCCGGTGGCCGGAATGAACCTCGAGGAGACCGAGGACATGGCCCGCTTCGTCCTGGACATCCGGCGCGAGCTCGGCGTCACCCTGCTCATGGTGGAGCATGACATGGGACTGGTGATGGACATCGCGGACCGGGTGATGGTCCTGGACTTCGGTCGCCGGATCTCTGAGGGGTCTCCGGCAGAGGTGCAGCGCGATCCCAACGTGATCGCGGCCTACCTGGGCAGCACGGAACTGGACACGTCCGCCGCCGAGTGAGCCGGCCGCCTGAGAGGATGAGACTGTGAAACCAATGAGATGGATGCTCGCGGTCCTCTGTGCCGTGGCCCTTGTTGCTGCGGCCTGCGGCGACGACGAGCCGGACACGTCGGTAGCCGACGCCGCCGCAGCGGCCGAAGTGGAGCGGGCCGCGGCAGCCGAAGCAGAGAGAGCCGCGGCGCAAGCCGAGGCCGAAGCGGCCCAGGCCGCGGCCGAGGAGGCCGCGACAAGGCTGGCAGAGGCCGAGGCGTCCGCCGCGGAGGCAAGCGCTGAACAGCAGGCTGAGGCGCAGGCCGCCCTGGACGCAGCCCAAGCCGAGGCCGAAGCGGCGCAGGCCGCGCTGGACGCAGCCCGAGCCGAGGCTGACGCGGCCGCAGAGGAAGCTGCCGCGGCCCAGGAGGCGCTGGCTGCAGCCGAGGGCGCTATAGCTCACGATTTCGGCGTGGACATAGAGTCGAAGACGATTCGGGTGGGCCTGAACACCGACCTGACCGGCATCTTTGCCCCGTTGATCACCAAGATCACCGACGGGCATCTGGCCTACTGGGAGCGGGTCAACGACACTGGCGGGATCCAAGGCTGGGCCGTCGAGCCGGTTGTGCTGGACAACGGCTACGACGTTCCCAAGCATCTGGAGAACTACGAGGCCATGGCGGGTGACGGCGACCAGAGCGTGGTGATGTTCAGCATGTCCGTCGGCTCGCCCCACACTGCGGCCACCGCCGAATCGCTCATCGAGGACAACCTGGCCGCCATCCCGATCTCGTGGTACTCGGGATGGGCAGACCCCCAGATCGGCAAGAACGTGTTCGAGGTGGGGACCAACTACTGCATCGAGGCCATCAACGGTGTGACGTACATGGCGGAGACTTACGGCCCCGACTTCGCAATCGCCAGCTTCCCCGGCGACTACGGCGAGGACGGCGCCGAGGGTGCCAAGATCGCTGCGGATGCACTGGGCCTCAACATCGTCTACGACGGCCAAGCCCAAGTGATCCCCGGCGCCGACCTCACGCCGGTCATCACCCGCATCGTCGAGTCCGGCGCCGACTGGGTGTGGCTCGCCACGAGCCCCAGCACGACCGCGAACCTGATGGGCGGCGCCGCACAAGCGGGCTTCACCGGTCGGTGGGCAGGCAACGCCCCCAGCTGGAACCCGGCGCTGCTCAGCATCGCAGGCTTCGCGGAGCTGGCTGACGCCGTCTACACCCATTCCACCTATGTGTCGCTGTGGGACTCCGAAGACTCGGAGGGCATGCAGGACATGATCGCCGGGATGCGCGAGTACCGCCCGGACGCGTCGTTCGATGACGTCTACATCGTCAGCTGGATCCTGGGCTACATCACCCACCAGGTCTTGGACCAGGCCATCAGCAACGGCAACCTCACCAGGGCCGGCGTGCTGGCGGCGGCCAACCAGATCACCGCCGACCTCAAGGACCTCTCGCCGGACCAGAGTTGGCGGGGCAACCCCAACAACAACGTCGTGCGTGAGACCTACCTGTACGACGTCGACCTCTCGCGGTACACGCCGGGTGTGACGGTGTCGGAGGAGGGAAGCAACAACGGCTTCACCCTCATCAAGGGGCCCTACGCCTCCGAGACCGCCTTGAACTGGGAGTACGAGCCCTGCTTCAGGCCGTGATGATCGAACCTGCCATAGCTGGCGCGTCGGCCGCGCTGCTCGATGAGCACCGCCAGCTCACCATCGATGAGGTGGCCGAGTTGGCTGCGATCGGGGACGCGTCGGTCCCGTCGCTGGCCGCCCTGGCCCACGAGGTGCGCCTGGCGTGGGCCGGTCCGACGGTGGAGGTGGAGGGCATCCTGTCGGCCAAGACCGGAGGCTGTCCGGAGGACTGCCACTTCTGCAGCCAGTCGGCCGTATTCGATACGCAGGTCAAGGCCACGCCGTTTCTCGACACCGAGGAGGTGTTGGCCGCGGCCCGCGAGACCGAGGAACTGGGTGCCAGCGAGTTCTGCATGGTGCTGGCGGTGCGCGGCCCGGATCGCCGCACCATGGACCGCCTGATCGAGCTGACCGCGTTGGTCTCGGCCGAGACCAGCCTCAACGTCGCGATCAGCGCGGGCATCCTGACGCGCGACCAGGCCTTCGAGCTGGCCGCGGCCGGGGTCCACCGCTACAACCACAACCTGGAGACGAGCCGGTCGTTCTTCGGCCGGGTCGTGACCACCCACAGCTTCGACGAGCGGGTGGACACCTGCACCTACGTGCGCGAGGCCGGCATGGAACTGTGCTGCGGAGTGCTGCTCGGCATGGGTGAGAGCGTCGAGCAGCGGATGGAGCTGATCGAGCAGATAAGGGCGGTAGAGCCCTGCGAGGTTCCCATCAACTTCCTGAACCCCCGACCGGGCACGCCGTTGCAGATCCGCAAGCCGGTGGGAGCCCTGGAGGCCATCCGCTGGATCGCGCTGTTCCGGCTGGCGTTGCCGTCGGTGATCCTGCGCTATGCGGGCGGCCGGGAGATAACCCTGCGCGACCTCCAGGCCATGGGAATGACGTCCGGGATCAACGCCCTGATCGTGGGCAACTACCTGACCACGCTGGGACGATCACCCCAGCAGGATCTGGACATGCTTGCCGATCTGCGTATGCCGATCGGCAGCCTGTCCGCCGCGGTTTGAGCGGTCAGAGGCTCTATTGCCAGGGCTGCGGTCGCGGAGACTGTGCCGGCTGCCTGCCCGAGCTCGATCCGCCCCGCTACTGCGGGTCGTGCGGCGCGTGGCTGGCCACTTCCGTCAGCCCCACCGGCTGGACGGCCAGGTGTCGCAACTGCGGCACCAGGTCAGGCTCGTAGCACCTCGACGACCTCACCGCAGGCTGTGCAGCGGTGGACGGCCCGGCACCGGGCCGGCCCGAACGGCGACTGCTCCACCAGCGCCGCAGCCCCGCAACGGGGACATTCGGCCGGCCTGCCGGGCACGGCGACGGCTACCATGAAGTCTCGGGCCATCACGGCCCGAGCATGCTCGCTGAGCCTCGAGGTGTCCCAGGCCTCGGGGCTGCGCCGCACCTCGACGGCGGTGATGCCGTCAAGAGCCCCGACTGCCGTGGCGATCTCGGACGAGATGACGTCCAGGGCCGGGCAGCCGCTGAAGGTGGTGATCAGCTCGATCGCGACTCGCCCGCCGGCGAGCTCGACGGCGCTGATCATGCCCATGTCGACCACGCTGACCCCCGGATACTCGGGGTCGTCGACGTTCCGGAGGGCGTCGATGACGTCGATCTCGCCGATGGTGCAGAGGCTGCTCATCACTCCCAACCCTACGTCCGCAGGACTCGCACTGCGCCGCCGGAGGCCGCCCCCTCGCTAGCAGCAGAAGCTGCCGGGCCACTAGTGTCGCACCATGTCGGTGACGACCGCGCCGGAGTCGGGTCACCGGGTGCAGGGTTGGAGGATTCTGCACCCGACGGGATGGTTGTCGCTGGCGACGTTGCTGGCCGCGCTCGTTGCCCACCTGTTGGTTGACACGTCCTACCTGATCGGCCACTTCGAGTGGTGGTGGTGGATCGTTCTCGTCGCCGGTGTGGCCGTGTCGGCGTGGCACGACGGGCTTCATCGCCTGCGTCTGGTGATCGAAGCCATCCCGACGGTCACGCTGAAGCTCGCGATGATCCTGGCATGGGCCGTGTTCATCCTGCAGTTCTTCAACGTGATCACCCGGTACAGCAACGAGTACGTGGAACAGGACATTCTCATCGGCGAGGTGGTCAGCCTGGCCTGGCAGTCCTTCGGGCTCATGTTCCTGCTGGCCATCAACGTCGGCGTGCGCGACGGCGTGAACCCCCGCATCGACTTCTGGTGGGTCAACTTCCGGAACAAGACCAAGGCGGCGCTCGACTTCGGCATGCACACGATGCTGCTGCTCCCCTTCATCTTCATGAGCGTCCGAATCATGCAGCACTACGCGGCGGCCGCCCTCGGCCGGCGCCACAACGGCGAGTGGCCCGCCGGCTGGCGGGTCTGGCAGAGCTGGGAGGAGGCCGTTGACGCGGGCGGCCTCGCGGTGGGGCCGATCAAGACGATGCTGCTGGTGGGCTTCTTCCTGTTCGGCCTGCAGCTCCTCGCCGAGGTCATCAAGACCGGGTTCGTGCTGATCGGCCGAGACGACTACGGCGACATCGTCGATCGCGACATCCCGCAGAGAATCGAGTAGGCGTCGATGATGCTGGCGCTGGAGACGATCCTCGGCATGGACGCGGGGGTGTTCCTGGCCCTGACCATGTTCGCGGTGTTCATGCTGGTGATCCTGTCCGGCTACAACGTGGCCTTCTCGTTCGCGGCCACCGCGCTGTTCTTCAGCTTCATCGGCGACTGGCTGGACGTGTTCGACCCCAACACGCTCAACACGCTGCCGGGGCGGTGGTACAAGGCGATCAGCGACCCGACGCTGCTGGCCGTGCCGCTGTTCGTGCTGATGGGCGCCATCCTCGAGCGGTCGGGCATGGCCGAGCGGCTGCTCAACGCCTTCGGAATGCTCATGGGCCGGCTGCGGGGCGGCGTGGCGGCCGCGGTCGTGCTGGTCGGCACCCTGCTGGCCGCGGCCACCGGTGTGGTGGCGGCCACGGTGATCGTGATGGGGTTGCTGTCGCTGCCCGCCATGGTGCGACTCGGGTACGACAACAAGCTCTCCACCGGCGCCATCATCGCCTCGGGCACGCTGGCCCAGCTGCTGCCGCCCAGCATCGTGCTCATCCTGCTGGCCCAGCAGCTGGGCGTGGGCATTCTCGGGCTGTTCGCCGGCGCTCTGCTGCCCGGCCTGTTGCTCAGCGGGCTGTACGTGATCTATGTGCTGGTGCTGGCGTGGCTGAGGCCCAAGACGGGGCCGGCCATGCCCAAGGAGCAGCGCACGCTCTCCGGCGACCCGTCACTGCGGACGAAGCTGTTGATCGCGATGATCCTGGCCCTGATGGTGGGGGCGGTGACGCTGCTGGCCAGGGCGAGCGGGATCGGTTTCCTGTCCAGCGCGTGGTCGCCGCTGGTGGTGGCCGTGATCCACTTCGGCGTGTTCCTCGCGATCCTGCTGAGTACCCGGATGCTGGCCGCCGAGGTGCTGGTCGCCATAGTGCCCATATTGACGCTGATCTTCGGGGTGCTGCTGTCCATCTTCGCGGGGATCGCCACCCCGTCGGAGTCGGGCGCGGTGGGAGTGTTCGGGGCGCTGGTGCTGACCGTGTTGAACTGGCTGTTCGACGATCTGATGGTTAAGGGGGGCGCCACCCACATCACCAAGGGATGGCGGCTCGACTGGCAGGCGGTCAAGGACGCGGCCCGCTCCACCACCAACGTGGTGGTGCTGGTCATGACCCTGCTGTTCTGCTCGACGTTCTTCAGCGCCATGTTCTTCCAGCTCGGCGGGTCGGACCAGACCTCCGAGTGGCTGACCTCGATCGGCGGCGGCAAGTGGGGCTTCGTGGTCATCGCCATGGTCGCGGTGTTCCTGCTGGGCATCAACCTCGAGTTCCTGGAGATCACCTTCATCGTGGTGCCGATCTTCGTGCCCGCTATGGACTTGCTCGGTTTCACTCCCGACGAGAAGATCTGGTTCGCGGTGCTCATGGCGGTCAACCTGAACATGGCGTTCATCTCGCCGCCGGTGGGGTTCTCGCTGTTCTACCTGCAGAGCGTGGCGCCACCGGAGGTGAGGACGGCCGACATCCACAAGGGCGCCTTCCCGTTCATGGGCCTGCAGGCGCTGGCGCTGGTGATCCTGGCCATCTTCCCCGCCATCACCTACACGTCGATCGAGGCGTTCAGGTTCGGTTGACGCTGGCCGTAGTAGCAGGCAGCCGCGCGCGGTCCTCTACAAGAAGTAGTAGGCGCGATCATCATGTCGATGTTCCTGGGCAAGCCGCGTGTAGGTCGTGTATTCTTCCGCCCGCCAACGACTCGGAGTCATCCGTACCTGCGGAAGAGTCGATGGTGGAGCAACAAGCGTCCAACATGGAGGGATTCTTATGACTCAGGAAGCAAGCTCGGGCCCGACCGACGGTGATGCGGTCGACTCGATCCTCGACGAGGTCGACTCCTCGAGTCTGGCCAGGCGGGGATTCATCAAGGGTGGACTCGGCGTAGCCGGGTTCGCGGCGGCCTCTTCGATCCTGGCCGCGTGCGGAGATGACGCCGAGGAGGCTCCGGCCCCCACAGCTACGGATGCGCCCGATGCCGCCGAAACCACCACCACGGCGGCCCCCGAGCCCACCGACACGGTGGCCGTGACCGCGCAGGGCCCCGAACTCGAGTGGGAGATGGCCACCAGCTGGCCCACCGCGCTGGTGACGCTGTTCGGCTCTGCGCAGTACTTCGCCCAAAGGGTGGGCGAACTCACCGGCGGGCGCTTCGTCATCAACGCCCGGCCCGCGGGCGAGATCGTCGGCGGCCTCGAGGTGCTGCAAACGGTGCGCGACCTCGGGGTGGAGATGGGCCACACCGCCTCCTACTACTACGTCGGCATCAGTCCGGTGCAGCAGTTCGGCACCGCGGTCCCGTTCGGGCTCAACCAGCGCCAGCAGAACGCCTGGCTGTACGGCACCTTCGACAACGAGGGCAGGCGGAGCGGCATCGACATGCTCAACGAGTTCTACGCGGAGGAGCACGGCATCATCGTCTTCCCCGGGGGCGCCACCGGTTGCCAGATGGGCGGCTGGTTCACCCAGGAGCTCAACACGGTCGACGACCTGAACGGCCTCAAGATGCGCATCCCCGGCCTGGCCGGGCGGGTGCTGGAGAACCTCGGCGGCGAGCAGGTGACCCTGGCCGGCGGCGAGATCCTGCAGGCCATCCAGACCGGCGCCATCGACGGCGCCGAGTTCGTCGGCCCGACCGACGACCTCATCCTCGGCCTCGATCAGTTCCAGGGCGACCTGTACTACTACCACCCGGGCTGGTGGGAGCCGGGCACGGCAGTGGAGATTCAGATCTCCCTGGAGAGGTGGAACGAGCTGCCTCCGGAGTACCAGGCCGCCATCCAGTGCGCGGCCACGGACGCCAACATGAGAACGATGGCGACCTACGATGTGTTCAACCAGGCGGACCTCCAGAGGATCAAGCAGTTCGCCCAGATCCGCGAGTTCCCGCCCGAGTTGATGGCCGCGTTCAAGGCCGAGACCGAGAACGTGCTCGACACCGTGGCCGCCGACGATGAGAACTTCGCCCGGATCCTCGGACCGTGGCGCGAGTTCCGCGACGGCATCGCGGAGTGGCACGGACTGGCCGAGCGGTCGTTCCTGAGCCAGCAGACCCAGGTCTGATCGCCGCGATCAGCGTCTAGTCAGTCGCTGGCGTCAATTCACTTGCTTGGCCCTGAACAGGGCCAGCAGACTGTGGCGTGCCTGAGTCCGCCCCCTCCGAGAGCCAGCTGCCCAACGCTCCGAAGTTCCACACTGATCGGAGTCACTACCGGGCTGCGCTCGAACGGTGGATGCGACGGGCCTTCCCGTCCAGGGATGGCCTCACCGTGGTCGACATCGAGGTGCCGGTCAGCACGGGGTTCTCCAACGAGACGGTGATCCTCGACGCAGCCTGGACCGAGGGCGGCTCGGACCTCCAGGAGCGCTTTGCCGTCAGGATCGAGCCTGCCGACGGCGGCATGTTCCCACCCCAGACACCGCATTGCGCGGTGTCGGTGGAACTCCAGTACCGGGCGATGAAGGCAGTGGCGGAAGCCGGCGCGGCCCCGGTCCCGCCGCTCTTCGGCTACGAACCCGACCCAGCGGTGCTGGGTGCCCCCTTCTTCGTGATGGGCTTCGTCGACGGTCGGATTCCCGCGGATGTACCCCGCTACACCGAGGCAGGCTTCGTGGTGGACGAGGCGACGCCGGAGGAGCGCCGGCGCATGGTGCTCTCAGCCATTGACACCATCGCCGGGATCCACGGCATGGACTGGCGCGAGGCAGGCCTGGGCTGGCTGGACCCCAGCGGCACCGGCCAGCCGACGACCGCGCTGCAGATCGACCTGTACCGCCACCATGTCCGTTCAGAGTTGGCCGGGAGGGAACATCCCGTGCTGTACGCCGCTCTCGACTGGCTGGAGGCGAACGACCCCGATGACGACCGGGTCGGGCTGACATGGGGCGATGCCCGTCTGGGCAACATGATCCTGCAGGACTACCGGACCGCGGCCGTGCTCGACTGGGAGGTGTGCGCCCTGAGCCCGACGGAGGCCGACATGGGATGGTGGTTGATGTTCGACCGGATGTCCTTCGACGACATGGGCATCGCTCGACTTGAGGGCTACCCCACCCGCGATGAGATGGTTGCCCGCTACGAGCAGGCCTCGGGCCGTGCTGTGCTCGACCCTCACTATTGGGAGGTGTTCGGGGCGATGCGGTTCTGCACGATCTTCATCCGCCTGGGGGACCGGCTCACCGCGGCCGGCTTCGTGCCGCCGGAGCGGAACCCGGCCGTGGGCAACCAGGTGACGGCCGCCTTGGCCGTGCTGCTAGGGATAGACAACCCCACCCCCGACCTGTTGACCCGGTGACCGGGTCCGCGCCGGCCGCTCTGCCCTTAGAACGTGCGCTGGTAGGCGCAATCGTCAGGTGCCGAAGTCGTCGGGCACGTGGATCGGCATGTCCGTCTCGGCCCACTCCTTGACGGTCTTGGCCACCTGGGAGGCTTCCTCCGGCGGGAGAGTGGCCACGATGCTGCGTCCCAGTGCCTCGAACACCGGGATCTCGTCGTCGTCGAGGACTCGCATCGGTGCCTTGCGGGCCATGGCCGCGTCCAGGGCCGGAGCCAGTCGCTCCAGCTTGGCTTGCTCCCGCTCGGCCTCGGCCTCAGCGAACTCCCCCATCACGTCGGTCGCGAACAACTCGAGGGTCTCGCAGATGTGATCGTGGCGGTTGTTGCCGCCCTGCTGGATGAACACGACCTGGTCGACGCCCGCCTCCGCGAAGCCCTGAAGGTGCTTGCGGACCTGCTCGGGGGTGCCGATGCCGCTCTGCTCGCCCCGGTCGACGATGGTCGGCCTGGCTGCCAGATAGTCGGCCCAGATGTCCGTGCGGCCCGGCTTGTGCCGGCCGAAGATGTAGTGGTGGCCGAGGCCGTAGCCGAAGAACTGGAAGCCGTCGAGTCCCCTGCGCTTCGCCTCCAGCTGATCCGGGTGGATCGACAACCCGGTGACCATGGCGATGTTGGGGTTGATGGCGTGGCCGATGGGCACGCACTCGGTCTCGAGGATCCGGTAGTAGTCCTGCACCCATGCGGCCGCGTCGCTGGGATCGACGAAGGAGAAGGTGAGCGCGCCCATGCCCAGCCTGGCGGCCAGTTTGATCGTCTCCCTGTTCGAGCAGGCCACCCACAGCGGGGGATGGGGCTTCTGCACCGGCTTGGGCACCACGTTGCGGCACGGCATCGAGAAGAAGTCGCCGTCATAGCCGGGGTAGGGGTCCATGGCCATCATGTTGCAGCACTGCTCGACGGCCTCCTGCCAGGCCGGACGCTTGTCGTCCACAGTGACGCCGAAGCCGCCGAGTTCCAGGATGGATGACGACTCGCCGGTGCCGAAGTCCACCCGGCCGTTGGACACCAGGTCGAGGGTGGCGATCCGCTCGGCGACCCGGGCCGGGTGGTTGTAGCCGGGGGGCATCAGCACGATGCCGTGACCCAGCCGGATGCGTCGGGTGCGCTGGCTGCACGCGGCCAGGAACACCTCGGGCGCGGAGGAATGCGAGTATTCCTCGAGGAAGTGGTGCTCCACCTCCCAGGCGTAGTCGAAGCCCAGCCGGTCGGCCAGCTCCACCTGCTCCAGCGCCTCGTTGAAGAGCCTCTGCTCGTCGCCTTCGTGCCATGGCCGGGGCAACTGGTGCTCGTAGAAGATCCCGAATTTCACGACCGCGACTCTACGGGCCGAAAGCCGTGTCGGGGGTAGATGAAGGTGAACAGCACGAAGTTGCACAGGTAGCCGCCGGCGCACACCATCCACACTGTGTTGTAGGCCGCCAGCTGGGCCGCGGCGCCGTCCGGTTGGCCGATCATCGCGAACGCGATGGCGATGGCGAACGCCACCGAGAGTTGGAAGAAGGTGGTGCGGCCGGCGGTGGCCATTGCGTAGCGCTCCGGGGGGATGTCACGCAGCGCCGCGCCCACCAGCTGTGAGAAGCCGGTGCCGGCCGACATTCCCACCAGGACGGTGGCCACTAGAAGACGCGCCAGCGAGGGCTCGGTGGAGATGGTCAGAACGAGCCAGAGCAGCCCTGCCATGCCGCAGGCCGAGCCGGCGGTGAGGAGGGGGGCGTTGCCGATGCGGTCGGCCAGTCGGCCGGCCTGTGGAGCGACCAGGAACGAGACCATGGGTCCGACCGAGTATGCGAGCCCGGTCTCCAGCGCGGACCATCCCCAGACTTCCTGGATGAAGGACGGCAACGGCACGAGCAGGGCGAAGAATCCGATTGCGAAGAACAGCGAGCCGAGGTTGCCGAGCAGGAACGAACGGATGCGAAGCAGGTGGAGGTCGAACAGTGGTGCGGGATGGCGCCCGCTGCGCCATGCGAATGCGGCCACCAGCAGCGCCCCGGCCGCGAAACAGGTGACAGTGGCCGCGGTCACCCATCCCCATGTCTCACCCTGAACGATTCCGAGGATGATTGCGCCCACCCCCACCGACGCCAGGGGCACGCCGATCACGTCCACCCTGGCCGTGGGCACCTTTCCCCGGGGCCCGAGCGGCCCGTTAGCGGAGCGAACAGGAGCGAGAGGCAGGGTGCTCTCGGGCAGGACTCGTGCGCCGATCACCAGGGCGGCCAGGGCCACGGGCACGTTGACATAGAACACGGCCCGCCAACCGAAGGCTTCGATGAGTACTGCGCCCAAGGCCGGTCCGACCGCCGCAGCCAGACCACCCACGGCCCCCCAGGTGCCGATCGCTGTCTGATGGCGGCTCCGGGGAAACGCATCGAGCAACAGGGCCAGCCCGGCCGGATACTGCATGGAGCCGCCCACCGCCTGCAGGGCCCGTGCCGCGATGAGCATCCCGATGCTGGTCGAGGCGCCGGCCGCTACGGAGCCCAGCGCGAACAAGGCCAACCCGGTGCGGAACACCCGCTTGCGGCCGTAGCGGTCGGCCAGCCAGCCCGACAGCAGCAACAGGGCGGCCACCACGATCGAGTATGCGTTCACCACCCACGAGAGGGCGGCTGGCGTGGCGCCCGCCAACGCCGCCCGGATCTTGGGCAGCGCCAACGCAATGATCGTGAGTTCCATCGCGACCATGAAGACGGCCACCGAGACCACCGCAAGTGTCAGCCAGGCCGGCCGCGATACCCGTTCCATCCCGGGCAACTCTACGGATCAGCCCGGGCGAGGACCGCAGCCGCTCCTGCCCGTGTCAGTAATGTGGGGAAAGATCCACTACTCTGATTAGACATATGGGGAGTAGTCGCGCTAGGGTTGAGTCCGGCTCAAGGCACATTGGCGAGGCTCCTGCGAACAGCGCTACGGTTTCGCCGCAACACAACCACACCCGTAGGGGGAAAAATGGCCACTGATCTTGAGAGGTTCGTCGAGGCGGACGGACGCGAGGAGCAGATCCGAGAGGTGGAGGCCCGTATCGAGCGGGACGACATCCGGTACCTGTACTGCCAGTTCGTCTCGGTGACGGGACGGATCATGGGCAAGGGCATACCGGCCAAGCACTTCGGCATGATCGCGCGCAAGGGCTTCCAGCTGGTGTACGGCTCCACCGCCAACCTCTTCATCGACCGCCACGGGAACTACATCGGCTACGGCCCCGAGGCCCGCGAGTTGGTCGGCATCGGTGAGCCCGAGACCTTCATGCCCCTGCCCTGGGACTCCAGGACGGCCCGGGTGTGGTGCACCTTGTTCCGGGGCCGCGAGGAGGAGGTGGACGGCGGCGCCTACCTGACCTCTGATTGCCGGGGGAACCTGCGGCGCCAGCACGCCGCGTTCGAGGCCAAGCACGGGCTGCACCTGCGGGCCGGCTGCGAGCCCGAGATGATGTGGCTCAAGGCCGACGCCGACGGCAAGCCCACCGTCGAGGGCATGACCAAGCCGAACTGCTACCACATCGACCAGTTCGCCGAGCTGCAGCCCCTGATCCACAGGGTGATCGAGTACTGCGAGGCCATGGGGCTGGACATGATCCAGGGCGACCACGAGGACGCCCCCGGCCAGCTCGAGTTGAACTTCAACTTCGATCGGGCCGAGCTCACCGCCGACCGGCTCACCACCTACCGCCAGGTCTGCAAGCAGGTCGGCCGGGAGCTCGGGGCTTTCCCGTGCTTCATGCCCAAGCCGTTCATGGGGGTGTCGGCCAACGGCTGCCACCACAACATCTCGCTGTGGGACGCCGACGGCAACAACAAGTTCATGCCCGAGGGCGACAATCCACAGATGCCCGGCCCCGTCGGCATGAAGGCCATCGGCGGGATCCTCGAGCATGTGCGGGCCCTGACCTGCCTCACCTCGCCGACGGTCAACTCCTACCGCCGTCTGTGGGACACGGGCTTCTGGGCGCCGGTGTTCGCGGACTGGGGCTTCCAGAACCGCACCACCGCCCTGCGGGTCAGCGCCCCCGGCCGCTTCGAGTACCGCTCGGTGGACAGCGCGGTCAACCCGCACCTGTCGTTCGCTGGCCTGCTGCAGGCGATGGACGACGGCCTCGACCGAGGCCTCGATCCGGGCGAGCCCGAGGAGCGCAACATCTATGAGGCCATGGAGGCCGGCAAGGCCGTCGAGAAGATCCCACTCACCTTGGGTGAGGCCCTGGAGGCCCTGCGCAGCGACGACGTTGTCATGCGCGCTCTTCCGGGTGAGATGAGCAACGTGTTCTTCCACTACAAGGACGACGAATGGGAGCGCTTCCTGGCCACCGTGTCGGACTGGGACGTGGAGGAGTACCTGGACGTCCTTCCGTAGCGGGCCAAAGGACCAGACGACAGACTCGAGACACCTAGAACAAGGGGGTAGCACCATGTGCGGTATCGCAGGGGTGATCCACCGCGACGGCACAGCCGACATTGGCGCGGAGCTCACGGCCATGCTCCAGTCGATGAAGCATCGCGGGCCCGATTCCACCGGGTACGCGGTGTACGGACCGGCCGACGATCTCGTCGTGATCCGGTTCGTGCTGGCCGAGCCCAACAAGAGCACCGGCTTCGGCATGGAGGAGCGCTTGGAGCGCAACCGGGCTGAGGTCGAGTCCCGCCTGGCCAAGATCGGCGCCGAGGTGGCCACGGTCAGCAGCGACACCGGCTACGCCTTCCGGGCCACCATCCGCTACGGCGGCGACCTCAAGGCCCTGGCCGACTACCTGGAGGACGTGCCCGGATGTGAGGTGCTGTCGCTGGGGAGCTCATTGGAGATCATCAAGGACCTCGGCGACGCCGAGACGGTCAGCGGCCAGTACAAGTTGGGCTCGTTCCGGGGCACCCACGGCATCGGCCATGTGCGCATGGCCACCGAGTCCGAGGTCGACCTGGCCAGCGCCCACCCCTACTGGGCCTATCCGTTCGCCGACGTGGCCGTGGTTCACAACGGCCAGCTCACCAACTACCACCAGTGGCGCCGGCGCCTCGAGCAGCACGGTCACCGCTTCCAGAGCGAGTGCGACTCCGAGATCATCGCGGTGTACCTGGCCGAGTACATGGCGCAGGGCCTCTCGCTGGAGACGGCCATGAAGCACAGCCTCGACGACCTCGACGGCGTGTTCACCTACGTGTGCGTGACCGGCAACGAGCTCGGCATCGCCAAGGACGAGATGGCGGCCAAGCCGCTGGTGCTGTTCGAGTCCGATCCCCTGGTGGCGGTGGCCACCGAGGAAGTCGCCATCCGGGCCGTTGTCAAGCGCGAGGTCGAGACCCGCGATCCGTATGAGCGCGAGGTGTTGGTATGGCAGGTGTAATCGCCCAGGAGTCAATTCTCGGAGGTGTGGTGTAATGCCAGGCTCAGGTTCCCGCAGCGGCGTCAGCTACGACGCCCGTGGGCTCGTGGAGCCCCATGCTGAGATGCCCGACAACATCGAGGTTGATGGACACCGGGGCCGCTTCGACGCGGCTGACTTGACGATCCGCCAGATCAACATGGCGCTGCGCAAGCTCATCTACAACGACGGCGTCACCGATGTGACCGTGCTCAACCCGTCGTCCAAGCACTCGCTGGCGGTGGGGATCCTCAAGCGCTGCCGGATCCACTTTGAGGGCAGCCCCGGCTGGTTCGCCTGCGGGCTCATCGACGGTCCTGAGGTGACCATCAACGGCCGGGTGGGCTGGTCTGTGGCCGAGAACATGATGTCTGGTGTGGTCACGATTGAGCGCAGCGCGGGGTCGCTCACCGGCGCGGCCATCCGCGGCGGCGACCTCATCGTCAAGGGCGACGTCGGGGCCCGTACCGGCATCGACCAGAAGGGCGGCACCATCATCGTCACCGGTGACGTCGGCATCAACACCGGATTCATGATGCAGCGGGGCCGCCAGATCATCTGCGGCAACGCCGGCATGAACCTCGGTGACTCCATGTACGACGGCGCCATCTATGTCGGCGGCAAGGTGCGTTCCCTGGGCGTCGACTGTGTGCCCGGCGAGTGGACCGACGCCGACACCGAGCTGATCGAGCGCAAGTTCCGGATCCACGGGCTCGGCGACCCGCCGGAGCTCCAGAAGTTCGTCTGCGGCAAGCAGCTTCACAACTACGACGCGCTGGAGCCTTCCGAGCGCAAGCTCGTCATCCACTAAGGGGTCTAGGGGAACCGCAATGTCTGAAGTCAACAAGAGCACCGACGTCCTCGGCAAGAGCCGGATCTTCACGCCCGAGGTCATCAACGACATCCATGTGAAGGCCGAGCTCGGCCGCTACCGGATGCGGGGCTTCTCCATCTTCAAGAAGATCCCCCACTGGGACGAGCTGGTATTCCTGCCCGGCACGCTCACCCGGTTCGTGATCGAGGGCTACCGCGAGAAGTGCGAGACCAAGACAGTGATTGGCTCGCGCTTCGCGGCCAAGCCGCTGGAGCTGGAAATCCCCGTCTACATCACCGGCATGAGCTTCGGCGCACTGTCGCTGGAGGCCAAGATGGCCCTGGCCAAGGGCGCCTCCATGGCCGGAACCGCCACCTGCTCGGGCGAGGGCGGGATGATCCCCCCGGAGCGGGACCTGTCCACCAAGTGGTACTACCAGCTCATCCAGAGCCGCTACGGCTTCAACCCCCACCACCTGATGCTGGCCGACGCGGTGGAATTCTTCATCGGCCAGGGCTGCAAGGTCGGCCTCGGCGGCCACCTCATGGGCCAGAAGGTCACCGAGCAGGTGGCCGAGATGCGGTCGCTGCCCGCCGGCATCGACCAGCGCTCCCCGGCCCGCCATCCCGACTGGCTCGGCCCCGACGACCTGTCGCTCAAGATTCAAGAGATCCGCGAGGCCACCGACTACCAGATCCCCATCCAGCTCAAGCTCGGTTCGGCCCGGGTGTACGACGACGTGCGCATGGCGGCCAAGTGCGGCCCCGACGTGATCTACCTCGACGGCGCCGAGGGCGGTACCGGTGCGGGACCCCACCTGGCCACCGAGGAGACCGGCATCCCGCTGATGGCGGCCATCCCCGAGGCTCGCCGGGCCCTGGAGGATGTGGGCCTGGCCGACGACATCGACCTGGTGGTGGCCGGGGGCATCCGCAATGGCGGCGACGTGGCCAAGTGCCTGGCTCTCGGCGCCGACGCGATCGCGCTGGGCACCGCCGCGCTCATGGCGCTCAACTGCAACAAGGAGATCCCCGGGGTTACCGACTACGAGGGCACCATCGGCGTGCCGGCCGGCGAGTGCTACCACTGCCACACCGGTCGGTGCCCGGTCGGGGTGGCCACCCAGGACGTGGAGCTGCGCAAACGGCTCGATGTCGACGAGGCTGCCCTGCGGGTCTACAACTTCCTGATCACCCTGACCATGGAAGTGCAGATGCTGGCCCGGGCCTGCGGCAAGACCGACATCCACTCTCTGGAGCCCGAAGACCTGGCCGCGCTCACCCATGAGGCCGCGGCCATGGCCAAGGTTCCCCTGGCGGGCACCAACTACATCCCCGGCGTCACCGAGGAGCGCACCCTCGCCGAGATCCGGGACCTGTTCGATAAGCACGTCATCGACGGAGGCATGTGACATGGCCGGATCAGCGAGCACGGGTGAGAGCTCACGCGAGACCCGCACGGTTGCCATTGACGCCGAGGTGTTGGCCGGGAAACGGTTCCCGTACCAGGAGGACATGTCCCTGGTGGAGGACATCGACTTGCTGGCAGCTACTCCGGGCCAGGACATCAACTGGTTGGAGGACATCACCCTGTTGGAGGAGGACGGCGTGCCCGCGGTCTTCGACCGCTACTCGAACTCGTTCCTGAAGATCTACTTCGACATCCCGGAAGGCCGGGAGGACGAGATTGCCCGCAAGGTGCTGATCCGGCACCTTACCGACGGCAACTCCTACGGGATCACCCTCAAGGACATTCACTGCAAGTTCCCGCAGGTCGAACTGGGACCTTGGGTGGAGGACTCACGCATCGTGGGCACCGAATGGAAGCAGCCGGTGCTGGAGGGTTGGACCGCCCCCGCAGGCCACTAGAGGGGTCGAGCAGAAGGAGGGTTAGCAGCCATGGGACTTCCTAGCGCGGCGCGCTATGTGATCATCGGCGCCGGCATACACGGTCTGTCGACCGCTTGGAGTCTGGCCCGGTACCTGAAGTCGTCCGGCCGCGGCTCGGGCGACGACGTGGTCGTGATCGACAAGACCGGTGTCGGCGCAGGCGCGTCGGGCATCGCCTGCGGCGTCGTGCGCAACAACTACTTCCAGCCGGCCATGCGCGAGCTGATGGCCCACTGTGTTGACGTCTGGGAGAGCGATCCGGAGGCCTTCTCCTACCATCCGGTGGGCTACCTGCAGATAAGCCACGAGGCCATGCGGTCCGACGTGGCCTCGATCCACGAGCAGCAGAAGGCCATCGGCTACTCGTCGACGTTCGTCGAGGGCGCCACCGCGTCGGCTCGCTACATGCGGGGCATCTTCGATGACTGGCAGGCCCGGGGCATCACCAGCGTGCTGCATGAGCACCGCGGCGGCTACGCCAACAACATGGCGTCGCTCAAGGGGCTGCTCCAGAAGGCCGAGGCCCAGGGGGTCGCCGTGGTGGGCGGGGTCACCGTGAACGGCTTCGACCGCGACGCCTCCGGGGCGGTCACCGCCGTGCTCACCGACCAGGGTCCCGTCGCCTGCGAGCAGGTGGTGGTGGCGGTAGGTCCGTGGGTGCAGCAGATATGGGCCATGCTCGATCTGCCGTTCAGCGTCGACGTGCTCGGCGGAGACGGCCGCCTCCATCGCCGGCCCACTTGGACATACATGTGCCTGCAGGAGGGCACTCTCGCCGTCGATCCCGGCTACCTAACCGACAACGACGGCAACATGCCGCCCGTGGTCCACATTGACACCGACGCCCCGCTCTACGACGAGGGCGGCCTGGTCACCGAAGGCCCGTGGGGCATCTACTACAAGCCCGACTTCAGCTTCGGCGGCGTGCAGGGCGGCTACATGCCCTACATCGTGGACAAGCCTGCTTCCGAGGTGGCCGTCGACCCGTACGGGCCCGACTCCCCCGATTTCATCGTGGGCGAGGACTTCTACCGCACGTGGACCGCGGCGCTGGCCCACTGCCAGAAGCGTTTCGAGGGCAAGTCGCATCTCATGAGCACCGAGCCCTCCGGCGGCATCGGCAGCTTCTCGCCCGACAACTTCCCGGTGTTCGACACGTTCTGCGACAACGTCTACTTCATCGCCGACTCCAACCACGGCTACAAGATGATCGGCGTCGGCACGCTCGTGGCCTCCGAGCTGCTGGGCGAGCCCCAGGCATTGCTGGAGCCGTTCCGGTGGTCGCGCTACGCCGAGGGCAAGCTCCACCCGGTCAGCAACTCGCCCTACCCCTGGAGCTGAGTCGCCCCGTTCCGCTACGTGCCGATTGGCACACAGCGGTTACGCTTCACGAGGTTGTGTAGCAACTTCGGAAAGGCGCGTCCTAGATGGTGCAGGATGATCGGGAAGGCAAGTCCAGCACCGAAGCGTCTGAAGCCGCTGCTCCATTAGCAATACCGTCCGACTACATCGCGTCCTACGAACGGGCCCGGGCCGTGGATCCTTCCAGGGCCAGAAACTACATCGTCCACACGATGATCGGGGACCCGGTTTGCGACGACATGATGGCGCAACTCGCTGGGGTTCCATTGCGGGACGCGGACCGGCTCATCCGGGCGGCCATCGAGGATCCCGATGACCCCGCGCTGAAGGATGCTCCGGCCACCGTGCACGCCTTCATCGAGGAGTTGGAGACCGTTCCGGACTGGGTCGACTTCAATGCCTTCAGGGGTGGCATTCGCGCCTTCCACCGGGACTCGTCGGCGTGCCTGGCCGCGATGCTGGGCGGCGTGCTGGTCGAGGGGTTCTCGACCACCATCGCCAAGTCCTTCTTCATCACCGGAAGGCTGCGCGACCAGGGAGTGAGGCGCCTGCGGCAGAACAACCGCCACATGATCGAGATACTGCTCCCAGGGGGTTTGGAGACTCGCGGCGACGGCTGGAGGCTCTCGGTGCGGATCCGGCTGGTGCACGCCAAGGTCAGGCAGCTGTTCAACGGTTCCGATGAATGGGACACCGACGCGGGGGGTGAGCCGCTCAGCGCAGCCCAAGTCGGCTACGCGCTCACCGCCTTCTCGGCGAGGATGCTGCAGCACATGAAGAGCCTCGGCGCCTCCTACGACGACAGCGAGCGCGACGGCTTCATGGCAGTCTGGCGGTACTCGGGTCATCTGATGGGGATCCCCGAGACGATCCTGTACCGCGACTACGACGATGCCTTGGAGCTCTTCAGGATTGGCGGGTTGTGTGAGCCCGACCCCGGCGAGGAGTCGGTCGCCCTGGCCAACTCGCTGGTGAACTCCGCCCCGTTGGTGGCAGGAATAACTGACCCGGATGCTCGCCGCAAACTCGCCAAGTACGTCTTCCTGGTGTCGCGGGCCATGATCGGCAAGTCGATGGCCGACCAGCTGCAGTACCCGCCCAATCGCACCTTCGGCGTGCTGCCGTGGTTCCGCTTTCAGCGGCACTACCACCAGTTCCTGAGGAAGCGTCTACCGAAGCTGACCCGGGAGTCGAACTTCGCCGCGTTCAACACGCTCCTGGATGTGTCGGCCCTCCAGGACCTGGACATCGACTACAAGCTGCCCGACCACGTGTACGCCGAGGAGTCCCGCTGGTGGTGAGGGGTTAGACCCAGGAGTCGCCCGCGTCGGCCTGCTCAGCCTCCAGTGGCGCCTCAACTGGCAGGGTGATGCACATCTCGGTGTACTCGCCGGGCTCGGACTCGACTGCGATGTTGCCGCCGTGACGGCGAACGATGTCGCTGGAGATGGACAGGCCGAGGCCGGTGCCCTGGTTGGTCGGCTTGGTGGTGAAGAAGGGGTTGAAGATCTTCTCGACCACGTCGGGGGGCATGCCCGTGCCGTTGTCACGGATGCGGACCTCGACGTGATCATTGGACCGCGTCGTGGAGAGCCACAGCGTCGGCTGGAAGCCGGTGTTGCCGGCGGCGACCTCGGCGCGGTGGCGGTCGTTGGTGGCGTGGCCCGCGTTGGTCACCATGTTCAGGAACACCCGCCCCAGGTCCTGGGCGATCACCTTGAGCGAGCCCACATCCGGGTCGAGGTCCTGCTGGATGTCGAGCTGGAAGTCCGAGTCCAGCGCCCGGGCGCTGTGGAATGACAATTGGGCGTGCTGCTCCAGCAGGTCGTTGATGTCGGTCAGCTGCCACTCGCCGGAGTCGCGTCCCATCATCAGCATGTCGCGCACGATGCGGTCGGCCCGCTCGCCGTGGGAGCGGATACGTTCGATGTTGCCGGTCAGATCGCTGGCGATCTCGTTGACGTAGTCCTTGTTGTCGTCGCTGATGTTGTCGCCGATGTCCTCCAGCAGTTCCTTGAGCTCGTCGATGAGCTCCTCGGAGGCCTCGGCAAAGTTCTTCACGAAGTTCAAGGGGTTCTTGATCTCGTGGGCGACGCCTGCGGTCAGCTCACCCAGAGCGGCCAGCTTCTCCCGCGTGACGATCTGGTCCTGAGCCTTCTGCAGCTCGGCCAACACGCCCTCAAGCTGCTCGTTCTTGCCCTGCAGCTCCGAGGCGAGCTGCTCGACCAGGTTGAGGCGCTGGACCTCTAGGGCGTGGCGCCGGAACACCTCCAAGGTCGCGGCCATGTCCGCGACCTCGTCCCGGCCGGTGATCGGGACGGTCACCTCTAGATCTCCCCCGGCCATGCGTCGCATCCAGTCCGACAGCAACGCGATGCGCCGCACCAGCGCCTTGCCCACGAAGAACCAGATGATGAACAGGGCGCCCACGATGCTGAACGCGCTGATGGCCAGCAGCAGGGTGCGGGCGGTGGTGATGGCCTGCTCGGACGCGGTGGTAGCCTCCGCCGCCCGGTCCCGGGAGGCGCTCACCAGGCTGTCGACCTCCGAGACCAGCGTGACCGAGAGTTGGCTGTTCTGGTCCAGCAACTCCTGGTGGTGCTGGGTGATCGTGAAGTCGCTGGCCGCGAGGTCGAACGAGTTCTCCGGGCCGAGTCCCAGCTCCCGCAGGCGGGAGAAGATCGGAGCCGCGTCGGCATGGAACTGCGTTCCCTGCAACGTCAGGAGGTTCCTGTCGATCCGGCCGGCAGCCGCTTCGAAGCGCTCCCGCAGCGGCTCCAGCAGGGTCTGATCGTCTAGGGCGAAGGCGCTGGCCAGGAGGTCGGAGGTGATGTTGGCATCGGCCTCGAGCTCGGCCAGGCGCCGGTACCGGAAGACCTCGTCCTCCGAGAAGTGCTCGGATCGGGGAGCCGGGGACGCATCGAGCTCGGAGTGGCCGGTGAGGGTGTAGAAGAGTTGGTCGTCCAAGGCAGGGACCAGGACATCGCTCACCCGGGCCCTCAGGTTGACGAGCTCCGCCTGTTGCACCGTTCGCTGCTCGGTGATGTCGAACCTCTCCGAGACCTCGCGCCGGATCTCCGCGATGTTGGCGATCAGGGTGTCGGCACTCTCGCGGATGCGGGCCACGCCGGCGTCGTCGCTATCGCTCTGCTCCAGGACCGCCATCCGCTCCTCGAACGCGAGGACGGTCTGGTCTATCTGCTGGCTCTGCTGGAAGAGCTCCATGGGCGTGACCGCGGCGGCCAAGCTGGGCGCGGCGTTGGCGAGGACCCCGCCGTACTGCGCTACGCCGAACGCGGCAACCAGTTCGGGAACGCTTCCCTCGTTGACCCGCCTCTGGACGTCGCCTACACGGTTGAAGGAGAACCACCCGACCAAGCTGGCGGCCAGCGTCATGGCCACCGCCCCGCCGATGCCCACGTAGAGCTTGGTGGAGATCCGGGACCAGAACCCGAGCGAAGGCTTCATCGCGTCATCGGCGGGCGTGTCCTCGATCGACGACTGGTCGGCGTCACCGGCTACCGGTTCGTCGGGAGTTGACGCGGCAGCGTCGTCCACCGGTTCGTCGGGAGTCTGTGCGGCGGCACCCTCCACCGGTTCGTCGGGCAACGGGGTCACGGACTCATCCGCCACCGGGTCGTCGAGCGGGGAACTCATCGGGTCACCCAGAGAACGGTCTCATGCAAGGTGTGGACCGGGTGGTAGTTGCCGTCGGAGCCGATCACCGTCAGGAACACCTCGTCGGAGCCCTGGTTGTCGCCGTCGCCGAACTGAAGCTCGAACCCGTCTATGTCGAAGTCGCCGCGGTCGATCAACCGGTCGAGCAGGCAGGATCTGTCGACCTCCGCCCCGCACTCTTGGAGCGCCGCGATCACCATCCGTCCAGCCAGGTAGCCCTCGAGCGACACGAACCCCGGCTCCGCCCCCGGATCATGGCTCGCCAGAGCCTCCAAGTAGGAGTGGACCACGGGCAGCGAGTCATCCTCCGGGAACGGGACGACCTGGGTCACCAGCACCCCGGCGCCGTCGGGCCCGAGCTCCTGGGCCAGGGCGTTGCTCCCCACGAAGGAGACCGTCATGAAGACCGCGTCCATGCCGGTGCGGCGGGCCCACAGGATGAGGCTCGCCACCGGCTCGTAGGCGCCGATCATGATCACCGCCTCGGGGTCGCCCTGCCGCAGGTCGAGCAGGGCCGTCTTCACCGCGGTCGTGTTGCGGGGGTAGATCCCGATCGAGGCGAGTTCCATGTCCCGCCGCTCGAGCGCCGCCACCGTTCCCCGGAACCCGGCCCGTCCGAACGAGTCGTTCTGGTACAGGACGCTGATCCGCCTGATCCCGAGGTCCTCCGTGAGGCGGGCCACCATCTCCTCGGTCTCCTGGTTGTAGGAGGCTCGCAGGTTGATGATGTTGTCCCACTCGTCGTCGCGGAGGAAGGCGGCGCCGGTGAAGGGCGCGATGTAGGGAACCCCGGCGCGGCGGGCGATCGGGGTGGCGGAGCGCGAGGTCGGGGTGCCCACCGCGCCGATCAGCGCGAACACCTGCTCCTGCTCGATGAGATGGCGCGTCATCACTATCGCGTCCTCGGGCTCGTACGCGTCGTCGAGGGATTGCAGTTCCAGGACGCGCCCGTGGACACCTCCGGCCGCGTTCGCCTCGTCGAACGCGGCCAGGATCCCCAGCCTCATGTTGATGCCCAGCTCCTTGGCCGGTCCGCTGAGCGCGGCAGACTGTCCGAACAGGATCCGTTCCTCGGTCAAGCCGAGTGAGTCTCCCTCCGACTCGACGATGGGTCCGACCGACACCGAATCGTCGATGACCGGGGCTTCCACGGTTTCTCCATCGCTGCCGCACGCCGCGAGCAACACCGCAATCACCACCGCCGACCATCGGCCGGCAGTCCATCGGCGACGCGGCCCGCGGTGGTGGGTCATCTCACTTGCGGGCGACGATCTTCAGGCGGTTCTTCCCCGACTCCCTGCAGTACTCCACATCGTCCATCAGGGTCTTGGTGAAGTGCACGCCCAGACCGCCGATCGGCCGGTCCTCTATCGAAGACGTCAGGTCCGGCTCGGGTGCCTCGGTCAGGGGATCGAACGGGATGCCGTCGTCGATGATCTCGATGACGATGTCCTCTTGGAGAGAGGTCACCTCTACCTCGACATCGCCGGGCCCGCCCTCGTGGGAATAGTCGACGACGTTCTGGGCCAGCTCGTCGATCACCAGGCTGACCCGGAACGTCAGCTCGCCGGACCAACCGTCCCGTTCACCGAGTGCTTCGACAGCCGCGACCAGCTCCGGCAGCTCCTCGTAGCTGGAGCGGACCTGTTCGCCGTTGGTGTTGGTGGTCAGGAACAGCATGGCGCGGTCAGTTCTCTCGACGCAGCACGAGACAGGTCGTGTCGTCGAACTGGGGCACATCGCCGGCGAAATCATTGACGAGGTCGATGACTCGATGGCCGGCGTCCTCTGCATCGCCCGGAGGATTGGCCTCGAAGGCCTCACGCAACCGGGTCAGGCCTAGCTGCTCCTCCTCGGCGTTGATGGCCTCGGTCACGCCGTCCGTGTAGAGAATGACGGTGTCGCCGGGTGACAGTTCGTAGGAGTGCTGGAGGAAGTCGAACCCGGGCAGCACGCCCAGGGCAAGGCCGTCGGTCACCGGCAGTTGGGTGCTGGTGCCGTCGGCGTGTATGACGAGGGGCGGGTCGTGGCCTCCGTCCGCGTAGGTGAGCACACCGGTCGAAGGGTCGTACACGGCATAGATCATGGTGACGAACATGCAGGCGTCGTTGTCCTCGTTGAGTACGTCGTTCACCTCCGTCAGCGCCTCGCCGGGACCTTCAGCCCGCATGGCTGCACCCTTCAGCAGCGTGCGGCTGGACATCATGAACAAGGCCGCAGGCACGCCCTTCCCGGATACGTCCGCGATGGCCAAGCCGACTCTCTCGTCGGACAGACCGATCACGTCGAAGAAGTCGCCCCCTACGTTGCGGGCAGGCTGCATGGTGCCGAATAGCTTGTAGTCGTCATTGCGAGCGAACTTGTTAGGCAGGATGGACTGCTGCATCATGCTTGCAACATTGAGCTCGTTCTGAAGGACGACAAGCTTGTCACGAGCACTAAGAGCTTCCTTCCATTCACGTATGTGCTGCAGAGTTCGATCTATTGTGAACTTCAAGTCGTCGAAATCGACCGGCTTTGTGACGAAATCAAAAGCGCCGCGGTTCATGGCGATGCGGATGTTCTTCATGTCGCCGTAAGCGGAGATTATGACGGCCCTTATGTCCGGTGCTACATCCGGAATCCTGTCAAGAAGTGTGAGGCCGTCCATCTTGGGCATGTTGATGTCCGACAGGACCATGTCGATGCTCTCGTCCGCGTCCAGCGCTTCGAGTGCCTCGACCCCATCGTGGGCGAAGACGAATTCGTACACTCCAGTCCTGATGTAGCGCCGCATGCGCTGCAGCATGAGAGGTTCCAGATCTGGTTCATCGTCGACCACAAGGATCTTGTGCTTCTGCGGCGACTCAGTCATTGTCATTTGAGTCCTCTCTAGCGATTGGAGACGGCCACTTATGCGCTGACTGCTGCGAGCGCTTCGGACTGTGATCCGTGGATTGGAATAATCTTGTCGAATCCGCTGATCTTGAATACTTCACGAATTGATTCATTCATTGAACAAAGCACAAACTTCACCCCACCGCTCTGGAGACTCTTGGCTGCGATAAGGATCACTCTCATCCCGGCGCTACTGATGTAGGAGATGTCCTCAAAGTCCAACACAACGGCAGGATCATCCTTGTGGATTACCGCTTCCAAGTTAGAGTGGAACTCCCGAGAGTTGGAACTATCAACGCGTCCGTTGGCCCTGGCAATGACGGCTCCACCTTCTCTCTCGGCGCTGATCTCCATCGTCACGCTCCTCAGCCAATGTCTCTAATGGTCGGATGGGATACTACCCGGCGGGCTGTGGCGTGGCTCATGCGCGTGCGCTCGGGCCGTAGGTCAGGTGCATGAGGTCACCATCGGCGAAGCGGCTGGGTCTGAGCGCGCCGGCGCCGATCGGCGGGGCGCTGCCGACCTGCTCTACACCGAGCACCTGGGAGGCGACGACCTCGCCGATGCACGGCGAGAGCTTGAGTCCGTGTCCGGACAGCCCGACGGCGAGGTAGAGGCCGGTCACATCGGCGATCTCGGAAGCCCATCCGAGGATGGGGTGGTAGTCCGGGGTGATGTCATAGGCCCCGCTGGTGCTCGCGACGATCCCGGCCAACCTCAGCGCCGGGAGCCGCTCCGCCAGGGCTCTCTCCAGGCGTGCGGCATGGTCGTGGAGGGCCGCCGGCGGGGCGTCGGCCAGCGGGTCATCGACCGGGGGCATCTCCGGCGGGTACGCCACCGCAACTATCCGGCGACCCATGTCGGGGCGGATCACCAGATTGGAATTGCCATCGGTGATGCAGGATTGCAGGGCCCGGGCTCCGGGCTCCTGCTCGAGGGTTGCCATGTCGAGGCGCCGTCGCTGGATGGGCACGTGCACGCCCAAGGGTTCGAGCAGGTCGGGCGCCCACGCGCCAGTTGCGGCCACGACGACGGGAGCTCTGATCTCGCCCCTGTCTGTAGCCACTCCGCTGACCGCGCCATCGGCCACCAGGATCTCCTGCACGGCGAGTGGAGTCAGCACGTCCGCACCGCACGCGGTGGCGGCGCCCAGCCAGCTCAACACCATCTTGGTCACGTCGATGTAGCCCCCGTCGGGCTCGTAGGCGCCGCCCGCCAGGTTCTCGGCGTTCACTAGAGGCTCGATCGTCGCGATCTCGTCGGGGCCCACGAAGCGGGTGTCCACGCCGAGCCCGCGGCCCAACTCGACATTGCGCCGCAGACCGTCGATCTGGTTCTCCGTGACGATGAGCATGTAGCCGAGGCGTACGTAGCCGGGGTCGCCGTATCCCACTTCCGACGCCCAGTTGCGGATGCAGTGGAAGCCTCGCAGGGCCATGCGCACCATGAGTTCATTGGAGTAGTGCTGGCGGATCTGGCCGAAGGTGCGTCCTGAGATGCCGCCTACAGGCGGTCGAGCGTCCACCACGACCACCCGGCGGTCCGAATGCCGGGCGAGCTGATAGCCGATGCTGGCTCCGGCCACCCCGGCACCGATGATGACAACATCGGCTTCTGCCGGAATGGTGCGCATGGTGGCGGATCGTAGCCGCCCACTCGCTCCGCCTCGAAGCAGTGCTTATGCCTACGGGGTAGAGCGGGCCTTCACCGCCCGGCGATGGGCCCGAAGCACCCGCTCCGTGTAGCCGCTGGGTTCGTCCCGGGCCGAGAACACGAGCTCGACCGCGGCCGCGAACGGAACGCTGGAGTCGTAGTCGGGAGCCATGGGCTCATAGTCGGCGTCGCCGCTGTTCTGCTGGTCGACCAGGTTGGCCATGCGACGCATGGTCTCGCGCACCACCTCAGCGGACACAAGTCCGTGATGCAGCCAGTTGGCTATGTGCTGACTGGAGATCCGGAGGGTGGCCAGATCCTCCATGAGGCCGATGTCACCGATGTCGGGAACCGTCGAGCATCCCACTCCCTGGCCCACCCATCGGACCAGGTATCCGAGGATGCCCTGGATGTTGTTGTCCAGCTCGCGCTGTATCTCACTCGGGCCGAGCTCCCGGCCCGCCGCCAGCACGGGTATGTCGATCAGGCTGGCGAGGCGGGCGGGCGTGCGATCGGCGAGATCCCTCTGGCGGTCGGTCACGTCCACCAGGAAGTAGTGCATGGCGTGCAGGGTTGCCGCGGTGGGGGAGGGCACCCAGGCGGTGCTGGCTCCCGCGATCGGATGCTGGATCTTGGCCTTTACCATGGCCGCCATCTCGCTGGGCATCGTCCACATGCCCTTGCCGATCTGGGCGCGTCCCCGCAGCCCGCAGGCAAGGCCGGTGTCCACATTGGAGTTCTCGTAGGCGCCGAGCCAGGCGGCCGCCTTCATCTCGGTCTTGGGGATCACCGGTCCCGCCTCCATGTCGGTGTGGATCTCGTCGCCGGTGCGATCCAGGAAGCCGGTGTTGATGAACACCACCCGGTCCCGTGCCCTCCAGATGCACTCCTTGAGACCCAGTGAGGTACGGCGTTCCTCGTCCATGATCCCCATCTTGAGGGTGCGCTGCACCAGACCCAGGGCGGTCTCCACCCGGCTGAGCAGATCGCAGGCCAGGGCGACCTCGTCGGGTCCGTGCAGCTTGGGCTTGACGATGTACACCGAACCGGAGGCCGAGTTGCGTGTGGGCCGTCCGTCCACCCGCCCCATCCCCCGCAGATCGTGGAGCGCGCAGAGCGCCGTGACCATGGCGTCGACCATGGTCTCGTAGACCGGCTCGCCATCGAGCGTCACCATGTCGGTGGTGAGATGGTGTCCCACGTTGCGGACGAGCATCAATGAGCGCCCCGGCAGCGTGATCCGCGAGCCGTCCGGGCCGATGAAGCTGCGGTCACCGTGCAGCGACCGGTTCACTGTCCTGCCGTCGCGCACGAACGTCGTTTCCAGTGTGCCCCGCATCAGTCCGAGCCAGTTCCGGTAGACCGCCACCTTGTCATCGGCGTCCACGGCCGAGACCGAGTCCTCGAAGTCCATGATCGCGGTGAGGGCGGACTCGAGCCGGATGTCGAAGATGCCGGCGTGGTCCCGGCGTCCCACCGGGTGGTCGGCGTCGATTTGCAGCTCGCAGTGCAGGCCGTTCTTGCGCAGCAGGATCGATGCGGGCGCATCCGCGGCGCCGGTGTAGCCGACGAACTGCTCGGGGCGCAGTAGCGCGCTCACCGTGCCGTCGCCGCTGCGAACCCTCAACGAGCCGTCCTGCACCAGGTAGTCGGTCGCCCAGGCATGGCTCGCCGAGTCGAGGGCGAAGTGCGTGTCGAGGAACTCGCGGCCCGCGGCGATCACCCGGTCACCTCTGACCGGGTTGTAAGCGTCGCTGCGGCTGCAACCGTCCGCCTCATTGAGCACGTCGGTTCCGTAGAGGGCGTCGTACAGGCTTCCCCAGCGCGCGTTGGCCGCGTTCAGCGCGTAGCGGGCGTTGTCGACGGGCACCACCAGCTGTGGCCCGGCCACCTCGGCGATCTCGGGGTCGACATTGGTCGTCGTGGCGGTCACCGCGCTGTCCATGTACCGCAGGTACCCGATGTCGCGCAGGAAGTTGGCGTAGGCGTCACCGTCGTGGCCGCGGCCGTCGGCCCGGGCGGCCCGGTGCCAGTCGTCGATCTGGGCCTGAAGCTCGTCGCGCCGGGCCATCAGGGCAGCGTTGCGAGGCCCGAGGTCGGTCAGGATGGATTCGAGCGCCCCCCAGAACTCTTCGATCTGGACACCGGTTCCCGGCAGGGCCTCGACTGCGATGAACTCGTATAGCGCAGGGGCGATGTCAAGCGATCCGGCACGCACGCGTCCTAGCCAATCATGCGTCACCCCTCTGTTCCAACTTGTCTCGTCAGGGACCGAGCGGCCCGGCCTGTCAGGATGCCACCGACTCGCGGTCGTAGCCGGCGACGCGTTTGTAGCTGTCCGACAGCGCGGCCATCTCCTCGGCCGTGATCACGTCGGTGATGCGCTCGAACGGCCTGTCGCCGGTTCGCTCGTGGACCGCCTTGAGGATGACGTCCGGGGGTGCGGATCGGCTGGCGTGCACCACCGCTGAGGTGGCTGGGAGCCGCTGCTCCTCGTAGGCCCGCAGCGCTTCATCCACCGATGGGTGTGACTGCAGGCAGTCGGCCAGAGATCGCGCGTCGAGGATGGCCTGGCCCGCGCCGTTGGAGCCCCTCGGATACATGGGGTGGGCGGCGTCGCCGAGCAGCGTGACCCGCCCGTGTGTCCAGCGGGGCAGCGGATCGCGGTCGACCATCGGATACTCGAGGATCTGCTCCGCTCCCTTGATGAGCCCGGCCACGTCGAGCCAGTCGAAGGTCCAGTCCGCGAAGACGTGGAAGAAGTCCTCGAGGCGGCCGGTGCGGTTCCAGTCCTGCTCGTTGTACTGATCGGTCTGCACCTCGGCCACCCAGTTGACGAGTTGGCGGCCCTCACGGTCGACATCGTGCCGGACCGGGTAGATCACCATCTTCCCGACCGTCAGCCAGCCGGCCCGCAGGTAGGTGGAGCCGCTTAGGAACGGCTCCCACACGGTCGTACCACGCCACATGTTCACGCCCGAGTAGACGGGCGGACCCTCGTCACCGAAGAACTGCCGCCGCACGACTGATCCGATGCCGTCGCAGCCGATGACGGCCGAGCCCTCCGCCGACGGCAGGGCTCGGCCGGTGACGGAGTCCACGAAGTGGGCCGCCGCACCCCGGGCACCGGAGTCG
>VYCM01000010.1 GCA_009843915.1 Acidimicrobiaceae bacterium
ATCCGGTGAGCTTGTCGGAATCGACCTGGTTCTTGGGGCACCCCAAGGTGTGCACGACGAAGGATCTGGGCCTGCCGGACATAGAAGGTGTTACCAACCTAGAACCCCGCGGTGCCGGTAGGCGCGGGCAGCGAGGTCGTTGTGGAGGTCGGCGGAGGCCTGTGGGGACCGCAATCGCCCTCGTCGATGATGTCGCTGATGCGGTCGACGCGAGGGCCGGAGTCGGCCGGAACGGGCACGCCGTCGCCGTCGAGCAGGTGGGGATGGAACGCCCAGCCGACAACCCTGTCGCCTTCGAAGTCAACCTGCAGGACGCCCGTCTCCCCGCTCATGTGCTGGCGGGGCTCCCAGATGAAATTCCCCAGCGAGAAGGCCACCAGCTTCTCGCCGGTGAACACCACGGGCTGCAGCACGTGGGGATGGTGGCCGATGACCGCGTCGGCGCCCGCGTCGAGGAGCTGCCGGGCGAGCGAACGCTGGGCGTCGTCCGGGCAGGGGTCGCGCTCGACGCCCCAGTGGACTATGGCGATCACCGCATCGGCTGCTGCCCCCGCGGCCCGAACGGTGTCGAGCACGCGTGCCAGGTCGGGAGGGTGCGCGGACGCGACGCCCGGCGTGGAGGAACCGGCCGCGAAATTGGAGGGAACGATGAGGGAGGCTCCGACGAAGGCCACGTTCACTCCGCCGCCTGTCGTCAGGATCCGGTAGCGGTAGGCCTCGTCGATGTTGCGGCCTGCGCCGATGGTCGCCACCCCGGCACCCTCCAGCAGATCGATGGTGTCGGCCAAGGCGTCGCCGCCGAAGTCCATGGCGTGATTGTTGGCCAGGTTGGCGACCCGCACGCCTCCGGCCGCTATCCGCCGGGCCGCGGATGGCGGAGCGCGGAACACGTACGTCTTGTCGTGGGGTGTGCCCCGGTCGCTGATCGCCATCTCCACGTTCACCACCGAGAGGTCCGACGAGCCCAGGGGGGGCTCGATGGACTCGAAGGGGTCCAAGCCCAACCGCTCGGACCGTTCCATCAGGACATCACCGCCGGCCAGCAGCGTCCAGGCTCGCGTGGACTCGGTGGTGGTGGTGCTCTGGACGGTGGTGATCGCTGTCGTCGTCGGCACCGACGCGGTGGTCTCAGGAGGAAGTGTCGGCGACGCCCCGGTCGACGATCGCACCCTTGGGCTCTCGGCGCATGCCGACGCCAACAGCGCGGCCGCCAGGAGTGCGCCGCTCCAAGCCACGACGGTCCTCGATCGCACCTACGAAACCTCCACAACGCGAACCCTGTACAGCCGGGGCCAGAGCTTGCCGGTCATCCACAGGGTGGCAGTTTTCTCGTCCACCGCAACCCCGTTGAGCACATCAATCGGGTTCCCGGCCGAGGCCTGGGACGCATCGTCGACGAGGGGACCCGCGTCGATGGCGGCCACCACCTGTCCGGTGTCTGGATCGATCACCAGCAGGTGGTCGGTCTGCCACACGTTGGCGATCACCATGCTCTCAACGCACTCCAGTTCGTTCAGGTTGTCGAGCCGACCGTCGTAACCGGGCGCAGTCGCGGTCACGGTGCCCAATAGTTCGAAGGTATCGAGGTCGCGGCGGGCCAGCCGGTCGGAGCCGTCCGTCATTATCAGCTTGCCGCCCATCTCGCAGAGGCCCCAGCCCTCCCCCTCATAGCTGTGCTCCCGAAGGGGTTCGAGAGTGGCGAGGTCGTACACGAGAGCGGTGCCGCTCTGCCAGGTGAGCTGGATGATCTCGTCGCCGGCCACGGTGAGACCCTCGCCGAAGAACTCATCCCGCAGGTCGACCCGGGCCGTGACCTCACCGGTCGTCGGGTTCACAGCCCGGAGCGACGACTCCCCCCAGAGTCCGGTGCTCTCGTACATGATGCCGTCGGCAACTTCGAGCCCCTGGGTGAAGGCCTCCGGATCGTGCGGGAACCACTCGATGATCTCAACGGTCCAACGAGCCACGCCGTCGCCGCCGCCCGCCAGCGGGAACACCGATGACTCGGTTCGCTGGTCGGTCTGATCCGTTGTAGGGGGAGCCGGCGCAGTCGTAGCGGGAGCCGGCGCAGTCGTAGCGGGAGCCGGCGCAGTCGTAGCGGGAGCCGGCGCAGTCGTAGAGGAAACCGGTGCCGTCGTGGCGGGAGCGAGCGCCGTCGTAGAGGAGACCGGTGCCGTTGTAGGAGGCGACTGTGGACCCGGCCCGCAGCCTGCGGCGAGGACGCCGACGCACACCAGCGCGCACAGCAGGGAGCCGGGCCGCGTCACCGTCAACCGGCCAGCAGTGCGATGCTCACCACCCACAGGCCCAGCAGCACAACGCCGTCGATACGGCTGACCTTGCGGCCGATGGCCATCGCCACCCAACTCACGATGCAGATCACCACCATCATCAACGATCCGAGCGTCTGCAGGGTGACGTCGCCGACCGGTCCCGGCCCCACCAAGCCGATGGCACCGCCCACCGCCAGCGAGTTGAACACGTTGCTGCCCAGGAGGTTGCCGACCAGAAGCTCGGTCTCGCGCTGGCGGGCCGCGGCCACTGCGGTGACCAGCTCGGGCGCCGATGTGCCCACTGCGACCATCGTGTACCCGACGAAGCCGCCCGACAGGTTGAGCTCCTCGGCCACCCGCTCGGCCCCCTCGACGAGGACGTAGGCCGAGCCGGCAACCAGAGCAAGCGACACGATGGTGCGCACGGTCTCGACGCCGAGAGCAGGAGGATGCTCGCCCACGAGTTCGGAGAGGTCCTCCATGTCGGCATCGCTGGTGCGGGACCCGCGCAGCACCAGCACGAACCAAGCACCCAGCGCAGCGACCAGCACCAGCCCCTCGAGGCGGCCTAGTTCGCCCTGTACGAACAGCGCGAACAGCGCAACCGCCGCTACCGACACGACCGCGTCTCGGCGCACCACGCTGGAACTCACGGGGACCACGGACACGAACGAGGCCGCGCCCAGCACCAGAGAGATGTTGGCCACGTTGGAGCCGATGATGTTCCCGACGCCGATGTCCAGCCGGCCGTTGGCCGCGGCCACCGTCGAGACCAGCATCTCCGGCGCGCTGGTGCCGAATCCCACCACGACCGCTCCCACCACGATCGGAGCCATCCTCAGCACGACCGCCAGCCGAGCGGCCCCCCTCACGAACTGGTCGGCCGCCAGCGACAGCACCACCAGCCCGACGACGGACAGAACGAGGCCGAGCAGCATCTAGAGCGACCGCACAACCCGGCGGATGGTCATATCAGCGGGTCTGCCTGCTCTCGAGTTCCTCGGCAGTGATGAGAACCTCGCGGGCCTTCGAGCCGGTGGACGGGCCGACGACACCTCGCTGTTCGAGCAGGTCCATGATCCGCCCTGCCCTGGCGAACCCCACGCGCAGCCGGCGCTGGAGCATGGATGTGGAACCGAGCTGCGTCTCGACCACCAGTGCCATGGCCGCCTCCAGCAGCTCGTCCCCGTCATCGGACTCGGGAGGCGGTGGCGCGTCCGTGATGCTTGTGGGCATGATCGGAGCCCCCCCGAGGTCGGGCGCCGCCAGTTCCTGGCCGACCGCGCCGCCGGGCTCTCCGCCGGTCAGGCCCTCCGCAGTGACCGACGGATCGTCGTCGGAGTCGGGGGCCTGGTCCACCCAGTGGGACACCACGGAGCGCACCTCGTCCTCCGTGACCCAGCATCCCTGGATCCGGTGGGGTGTCGACGACGAGGGGCCGAGATAGAGCATGTCGCCCTGGCCGACCAGCCGCTCGGCGCCGGGCTGGTCGAGGATGACCCGCGAGTCGGTCAGGCTCGACACCGCGAATGCCAGCCGGGCCGGGATGTTGGCCTTGATCACGCCGGTGATGATGTTCACCGACGGCCGCTGCGTGGCGATCACCAGGTGGATCCCGACCGCGCGGGCCATCTGAGCAATGCGGGCGATCGACTCCTCGACATCGCGCGCCGCCACCATCATCAGGTCGGCGAGCTCGTCCACCACCACGAGCACGAATGGCAGGCGCTGGTACCGCAGAGGCTCACCGTCGGCGTCCCGTGCCCCAGCGGGTGGTTCAAGGGTGTCGGCATCGACCGCGGCGTTGTAGCCGGCGATGTCGCGGAAGCTGGTCTCGTGGAGCAGGTCGTAGCGCCGCTCCATCTCCCGCACGGCCCAGCTCAGCGCATTGGCCGCCTTGCGGGGATCGGTGACCGGCGCGGTGAGGAGATGCGGGACGCGGTCGTACTGGCCCATCTCGACCCGCTTGGGGTCGACGAGGATCATGCGCACGTCCTCGGGTGTGGAGCGCATCAGCACCGACGTGATCAAGGAGTTGAGGCACGACGACTTCCCGGCGCCGGTAGCACCCGCGATCAGCAGGTGCGGTGTGGTCGCCAGATTCATCATGATGGCGTGCCCGTTGATGTCCCTGCCGATGGCCACCTCCAGGGGGTGATCGGCGCTGGCCGCCTCCCGCGAGCGCAGCACGTCGCCGAGGCGCACGATCTGGCGGTCCAGGTTGGGGACCTCCACGCCGATGGCGCGGCGGCCGGGTATGGGCGAGAGGATGCGTACATCGGGCGAGGCCATGGCCAGGGCGATGTCCTTGCGCAGGCTCTCGAGCTTCGACACCCGCACTCCCTCGTCCAGTTCCAGCACGAAGCGGGTGACGGTCGGCCCCACGACGGGTTCCAGCAGAAGGGTGGGCACATCGAAACGGGCCAGCGTGGCCTGCAAGAGCTGGCCGCGCTCGGCCACCTCGGCCTTGTCGATCTCCCGCGACGGGGTCGCCGCCAGCACCTCGATCTTCGGGAGCTTCCACTTGGACCGTTGGCCGCGACCCTTGCCGCTCGCAACTGCACCTCGGACCTTGCCTCCAGTTGCTCCGGCGGGCACCTCGGGCGAGTCCTCCGCGAACGTCGCTGGCGCGATCTCAGGGGTTGACGGCTCGAAGTCAGTGTCCAGCCGGCCCGAACCGTCATCCGCGCCGGGCGATCCGGCGTCGGGCTGCCCGTAGGGGTGCGAGTCCGGAGGCGCGGGACCGGCCGGACCCTCCTTGATGTCGCTGAACAGGTTCACGACCGCGGTTCGCAGCAGCCGCCACAACGGGCTCAGCGCACCGGCCAGAGCGGCCAACGCCGATCTGACTGTGAGCCCGGTGACGACAATGACGCCCACCAGTCCCACGAACACGAGCAGCAGGACCGAACCCCATGTAGCCGTCCAGGCATGCAGGAAGCCACCGATGCCGACTCCCAGAGCACCGCCGGCGGCGCCCAGCTCGTCCACCCCGTCGCCCAGGCCGGGGCGGCCTCTGGCCAGATGCAGCAGACCGGTGGAGGACACCAGCAGCAGCACGCCGCCCAGCACCATCCTGACCGCGGAATCGGATCGCTCGACCTGGGCGCGGCCGGCAGGCGGGTCGCCCTCAGCGCGGTCGCCACCGTCGCCTGCACGGTCTGCCGCGCCGCCGCGACGCCCACCCCAGAGTGCCGCGGCCCCCATCGCGGCCAGACCCACCGGGAGGGCCATGCGCACCAGGCCGAAGCAGGCGGCGAGGGCGCTGTCCACGCCTTCGCCCAGCGGTCCGGCGGCCGAGAACCAGACACTCCCGGCCACCAGGAGACCGGCGACGACCGCGGCCAGGCCCCAGATGTCTCGGCGATGGCGGCTCACCACCGAACCAACCGCAGCCGAGCCCCGGCGAGAGGCTCGCTTGCCCGCTGATGGCCTCTTCGCCCCGCGAGAACTGGAGTCGGCTCCTTTGGTCGCCATGAAGGGTGACGCTACCAGTGACGCCCGACCGCCCCGTGAACCCCGACAGGCTTAGAACGTGATCACCGGCACGATGACAGGACGGCGGCGGGTGCGCTCCCGCGAGATGCGCCGGGCGGTTCGCAACACCAGATCCGCCAGCGCCTCCCGGTCGCGGTCACCGGCGGCCAAGGCAGCCCTTACCTCAGTCTCGACGCCGTCGGCCACCGCGGCCTCGTGGCCTGCCAGGGCCGGATGCTCCACCCAGCCCCGCGACACGATCTCGGGACTCGAGGCCGGCAAGCCCAGCTCCAGGTCGACGCTCACCACCACGGCCACGAAGCCGTCGGCGCCGAGTTTCCGGCGCTCGGCGAGAACGGTCGAGCCCAAGTCCCCGACCGTTCCGTCGACGTAGATGTGGTCGCCGCCCACCGATCCGGCCGGGAGCAGGCCCCCATCGGTCAACTCGATCCGGTCGCCGTCGCAGCACAGCACCACCCGCTCGGCGGCCATGCCCATCTCGCGGGCGAGACGGGCGTGCGCGACCAGATGCTCGTACTCGCCGTGAACGGGTACGAACCACTCCGGCGATGCCACCGAGTGCAGGACCCTGAGTTCCTGCTGCTTGCCGTGACCGGAGGTGTGCACGTCCAGGTTGCCGGTGTGGAGCACCAGCGCACCCCTGCGGGCCAGCCCGTTGCGCACCGCGCCGACCGCGGCCTCGTTGCCGGGGATCGGGTGCGAGCTGAAGACCACCGTGTCCCCGGCGCCGATCTCGACCCACTTGCTGGTGCCCTCGGCCATCTGGGTCAGAGCGGCCCGGGGCTCGCCCTGCGACCCGGTGCACACGATCAGCACCTGTGACGGCTCGAGCCCCTCTAGGTCGGTGATGTCGCGCAAGGCGTGATCGGGAACCCGCAGCAGGTTCAACTCGCGGGCCAGCCCGACATTGCGCTGCATGGACAGACCCAGCGTCGCCACCGTGCGACCCGCGGCGACGGCTGCATCCATCACCTGCTGGATCCGGTGGATGTGGCTGGCGAACGCCCCGACGATCACCCTGCGACCCTCCTGGTGGGCGATCACATCGTGCAGGACATCGCCCACGTCTCTCTCCGAGCGCGACGATCCGGGCGCGTCGGCGTTGGTCGAGTCGGCCAGCAGCAGCCTGACCCCCGGATCGTCGGACAGCGCCCCGATGCGGGAGAGGGCGGTACGGCGGCCGTCCACCGGCGTGAGGTCGAGCTTGAAGTCGCTGGAGTGCAGGATCACTCCCTGCGGTGTGGAGAAGGCCGTGATGAGTCCTCCCGGCACCGAGTGGGTGACCGGCATCACCTCGCATCGGAACGGTCCCGTCCGGAAGGAATCGCCGTCGCGGACCTCGCGCAACTCGGCCCGGTCGAGCAGGCCCGCCTCGGCGAGCTTGTGCCTCACCAGGCCGAGCGTGAACGCCGACCCGTAGACGGGGAACGACAAGTGCTCGAGCAGATGCGGGAGCGCTCCTATGTGATCCTCGTGGGCGTGGGTGGCGACGCATGCCTCCACTCCCCCGCTGTCCAGCAGCCATTCGAAGTCGGGCAGCACGGAGTCGACGCCGGGCAGGTCGTCGCCCGCGAACATTCGGCCGCAGTCGAGCAGCACCCGGCGGCCAGCGGTCTCGAGGACCGCGCAGTTCCGTCCGATCTCGCCCAGGCCGCCCAGGAAGGTGACGGCGACGGGTGCAGCCACTTGCGTGAGGGCGGCGGTCAGCCCGTACCGACCGGCGCCGGCTCGGCGAGCACCTCGGCGACTGCTTCCGCCGGCTGCTCGGGTTCCGGCTCGGAGCCGCGCAGCGCGGCGAGGACCTCCCTGGCCCGGTCCTCCAGTCCGGGGGGCTCTGGTCCCATGGGCAGGCGGCATGGCCCGGCCGGCAGGCCCAGCACCCGCATCATGCACTTGGTGGGCACGGGATTGGGAGCCGCGTCGCCGGTCTCGAAGTCGTAGGAATCGAGCAGCCGCCGGTTGATGGCTGTTGCCTCGGCGACTCGACCGCTCTCGAACGCGTCGAACATGGCCGCCATCTCCCTCCCCGCCCAGTGGGTGGCCACACCGATGACGCCTACCGCGCCGATCGACATCAGCGGCAGGGTGAGCGAGTCGTCGCCCGAATAGACCTCGAAGCCGTCAGGCGCCATCTCCAGCAGCCGGGCCGTCTCTGCGGGGGAACCGGCCGCGTCCTTCAGCCCGACGATGTTGGAGACCTCGTGAGCCAGCCGGGCCATGGTTTCGGTGGAGACCTTGCGGCCGGTGCGCCCGGGTATGTCGTAGATCATTGTCGGCAGGTCTGTCGCCGCGGCGCAGTGCCGGAAGTGGGTGTCCAGCCCGGCCTGCGACGGCCGGTTGTAGTAGCCGGCCACGTGCAGGATGCCGTCCGCACCGGCGTTAGTGCAGCGCTCGGTGAGGTCGATGGCGGCGCGGGTGTCGTTGCTACCGGCTCCCGCCACCACGGGAACGTCGACTGAAGCCACGACTGCGGCCACCAACTCGGCCTGCTCCTGATGGGTGAGGGTCGGACTCTCCCCGGTAGTTCCCGCCACCAGCAGGCCCTCGTTGCCGTTGGCGACGAGCCACCGGGCGAGGCGAGCCGCCCCGTCGAGGTCGAGCACCCCGTCCTCGGTGAAGGGGGTGACCATCGCGGTCAGTACGCGTCCGAACCGGCCCATGGCCTACAACTGTAGTTCGGTACTGGGGGCTTCTTCGCGCCCGGCGACGACCCGGCGCAGGATGAGGCCGTACACCACGATCGCGCCGGCCGAGAAGAAGAACCACTGGAACGCGTAGGACAGGTGGGGCCCCTCGCCCGGATCGGGATCGGGCACCGGCTCGGGCAGGCCTTCGGGTTGGGGCGGCGACTGTGCCCGCAGCCTGATCCACACCCCCTCCACGTCGACGCCCGAGACCTCGGCGAACCGGTCCAGGTCCATGCGGGAGATCTCGGGCACCTCCCCTTCGGCAGTCTTCGCGACCCTGCCGCCCCCGACACTGTCGAACGCGAGCCCGACCACGACGACGTCTCCTGCCGGTGGGGCCGTGCTGCGGTCGTCGAGCCCGGTCAGGCTGCGCCGGGGGATCCAGCCCCTGACCACCGCCACGGCCCGGCCGTCGCCGAGTTGCAGCGGCGTCGCCAGCCAGAAGCCCGGCTGCCCGCCGCTGCTCCGGTTGCCGATGCGCACTTCCGCGTCGGCGAGGTAGGTGCCGGTTGCCGCCACCGCGGTGTATTCGGGTGGGAGCCCGCGCCGGTCGAGGTGGGCTGCGATGTCGAACGGATCCTGGGACATAGCCGCCGCGATCTCGGCGTTGTCGGTGCGGCGCTCGTCGAGTCGACGGAGCTGCCAGAACCCCAGGTTGACCATCAGCACGACCATCGCCAGCGCGAAGATGTGCGAGGCGATCCACCCCGGCGATGCCAGCCGGCGCACTCACCGCCCCCGTTCTGGTCTCAGATGCCCAGGACCTCGCCGAGGCCGACGGTCAAGCCCGGCCCGAGCGTCACCACTCGCTTGGCCGCCAGGAGCATGCCCGGCATGAACGCCGACCGGTCGATGGTGTCGTGACGGATCGTGAGGGTCTCGCCGGGGCCGCCGAGCAGCACCTCCTGGTGCGCGACCAGTCCCTTGAGGCGCACCGAGTGGACCGGGATCCCAGCCGGGCCGCGGCCGCCGCGTGCTCCGGGCAGGCTCTCGCTGGCCGTGGGGTCCGGCGCCCAGTCGTCGGATGCCTCCGCCATGGCCTCGACCGTCACCATGGCCGTGCCCGAGGGCGCGTCCACTTTGCGGTCGTGGTGCAGTTCGATCACCTCGGCGGTGTCGAAGTACGGTGCGGCCAGGGCCGCGAACCGGGTCATGAGCACGGCGCCCATTGCGAAGTTCGGCGCGACGACGCAGTGGCTCCGCACGAAGCTGGCGCGCAAGTCGTCCAGGTCGTCGGCACCCAGACCGGAAGTCCCGATCACCGCGTTGATCCCGGCCGCAGCCAGGACACCCATGTTGGCCCGGACCGCCTCGGCGACGGTGAAGTCCACCACCACCTCGACGCCTGCCTCGACGAACTCCTCGACCGAGCCGGCCGAGCCGATCGCGGCGAGCAGCTCGGTGTCGGGATCGGCGCCGATGGCCCTGCAGGCCTCGGCGCCCATGCGTCCGGTGGCGCCGCAGACACCGAGCTTGATCATGGCCAGTTATCTAGCGCGGGCCGCGGCCGCCGCGGCGTCCTCCACGCCGGACCCGCGGATCCGGGCCCAGCTCGCCGAACTCGCGCTCGAGCTCCTGATCGAAGGAATCCTCGAACGAGACGCCCCGTGCGCTGGACACGGGCGCGGGCGGCCTCGACCGGGAGCCGGACCGATCGTCGCGGCGCTGCTCGCCGCCGGCGTGGTCGCCACGCCCCGCCTCCGATCGTCTCGGCTCGGGCCGGCCGCCGTCGCGGTGGCGACCGAAGCCCCCATCGCGGTCGGTCCGGCCTGAATCCCGCCCCGATCCGTCGCTCACGGAGCCGCGGGACTCGCCTCGGTTCGATCCGCCGTCGCGGGACATCTCCCGGCGCCGGGAGAAGGGCGGTTCACCTCCGTCGGAGTCCTCCGTCTTGGGGATGAGCGAGATCTTCCCGTTGGGGTCGACGTCCTCGACAACGACATCGATCTCCTCGCCGAGTTCGAGCACGTCCTCGACCCTGTCAATGCGCCGGCCGCCTCCCAGCTTGGAGATGTGCACCAGGCCGTCGCGACCGGGAAGGATGTTCACGAACGCCCCGAACTTGGTGATGTTCACCACCCGTCCCCGATAGGTGGCGCCGACGTCGGCTGTCGGCGGATCCAGGATGAGCTTGATCTGCCGCTCGGCCTCCAGCACCGCGCCCCGGTCGGTGGAGGCGATGGCCACGATGCCGACCGCGCCGTCGTCGTCCACGCTGATGTCGGCGCCGGTCTCGGCCTGGATGGCGTTGATCACCTTGCCCTTGGGCCCGATCACCTCGCCGATCTTCTCGACGGGAATCTCGAAGGTGGCGATCTTCGGGGCGGTGTCGCGCACATCGGCCCGGGGCTCCATGATGGCCTCGGCCATAACGTCGAGGATGTCGAGGCGAGCCTCGCGTGCCTGTCGCAGCGCGTCGGCCAGCACCGACGCCGGGATGCCGGCGATCTTGGTGTCGAGCTGCAGCGCGGTGATGAAGTCCGTGGTGCCCGCCACCTTGAAGTCCATGTCACCGAAGGCGTCCTCGGCGCCGAGGATGTCGGTGAGGGTCACCCAGGCGCCGTCGGCGTGGACCAGGCCCATGGCCACCCCCGCCACCGGCGCCTTGATCGGAACGCCCGCGTCCATCAGCGACAGCGTGGACCCGCACACCGACGCCATCGAGCTCGACCCGTTCGAGGCCAGCACCTCCGACACGGTGCGAACCGTGTAGGGCCAGTCCTCGAAACCGGGCACGACCGGGAACACGGCCCGCTCCGCGAGCGCCCCGTGTCCGATCTCGCGCCGCTTGGGACCGCGCATGAAGCCGGTCTCGCCGGTGCAGAACGGCGGGAAGTTGTAGTGGTGGAAGTAGCGCTTCTTCTCTGTGGGCGACAGATCGTCGATCAGCATGTCGCTGCGGCCGATCCCGAGCGTCGTGAAGTTGAGCACCTGGGTGTCGCCGCGCTGGAAGAGTCCGGAGCCGTGGGCCGTGGGGATTACCCCAACCCGGCTCATGAGCGGGCGCAACTGGTCGGTGGCCCGGCCGTCGATGCGGATGCCCTCGGTGACGATGCGCTTGCGTACGACCTCCTTGGTGACGGAGCGCACTGCGCTCTTGACCTGCTTGGCCACCGCGGGATCGTCGCCGAAGCGGCCCTCCATCTCAGCCGCGATCTCCGCGGCGAGCGTGGACTCCGCCTCCTGGCGCTCGGTCTTGTCGGCGATCGTTTGCACGGCGGCGATGCGGTCGAGCGCCCCGTCGCGCACCGCGTCGAGGATCTCGTCGGTGTGGTCGACGGCCAGCGGCACCTCGATCTTGGTCGCCGGGCCGACCGCGTCGATCAGCTGCTGCTGCAGCTCGATCATCTCACGGATCCAGGTCTTGGCCGCTTCCAGGCCGCCGGCGAGCACGTCCTCATCGACCTTGGGCGTACCGTCCTGGTACAGCTCCCAGGTTGCGGAGGTGCCCCCGGCCTCGACCATCATCACCGCCACGTCGTCACCGGCCAGCCGGCCGGCCACCACCATCTCGAAGGCAGAGCTCTCGCCCTCTTCGTAGGTCGGGAACGGCACCCACTCGCCAGACGACGACCAGGCCACGCGCACTGCGCCGATCGGCCCGTCGAAGGGGATCGGCGAGATGCACAGCGCCAGCGAGGCCGCGTTGAGCGCCGCGATGTCGTAGGGATGGGACTGGTCGGCGCCCAGCACGGTGGCTACGACGTGAACCTCGTTGCGGAACCCGTCGGGAAAGCTGGGCCGCAGCGGGCGGTCGATCAGCCGGCAGGTCAGGATGGCCTGCTCCCCGGCGCGGGCCTCGCGCCGGAAGAACGAGCCGGGGATGCGGCCCGCCGCGTACATCCGCTCCTCGACATCGACGGTGAGGGGGAAGAAGTCGGCACCCTCCCGGGGCGACTTGGCGCAGGTGGCGGTGACGAGCACCACCGTGTCGCCCATGCGGGCGGTGACGGCCCCACCCGCGAGCGGGGCCAGCAGGCCCGTCTCGAAGGTGGCGTCCTTGCCTTCGGCGCGCGTGAACGCACCAGTTACAGAAATGGCATCGGCCATGGGATAACTCCTTGAGGACCCCGGATGGGGCCCGATCTGGGCACGACCCCGCCAGTTCCCAGTCGTATCGGTCCCACCCGGCTAGGGGGCGGGGCCGATACGACTAGCACCGGAGCGGTCGCGCCTGATGTCGGTTGTCACTGGGATCGTCGCTGGCCCGTCGGCGCCGACCTCGGCGCCTACAGCCAGAGGGGCGGCCCTGGAGCCGCCCCGTCGTGCTCAGCGTCGCAGACCGAGATGGGCGATTAACGCCCGGTACCGCCCGACGTCGTTCTCCTTCACGTAGTCGAGCAGCCTCCTGCGCCTGCCCACCAGCATCAGCAGACCCCTCCGGCTGTGATGGTCCTTCTTGTGAACCCTCAGGTGCTCGGTGAGATGGTTGATGCGATCAGAGAGCAGAGCGACTTGGACTTCGGGAGAACCGGTGTCGTTCTCCTTGAGTCCGAAGGTCTCCACCATCGAGGTGATGGTGTCGGCCTTGGGAGGGAGGCTGGTTGGCATGGATTCTCCGTTGGGTATCGGACCCTGCTGCATGGCCCGCATTGCGAGGCCGGCAGCCTGCGTGCTGCGCACGACATGTCCCGCCGCCGGCGGGACGGGGTCAGGTTACCGGCGGGCCGGAAGATTCAGAACTCAGCAACGAGGGCCTCGTCGAAGCTGGCTCGCTGCTCGATCAGGGCCCGGTAGCGCATCACATGGCGGGGGCGGTTGAAGCCGAGCACGCCGACAATGCGTCCTGCCCGACCGTAGATCGCGGCGAAGCGCCGCTCTTCGACCGAGCCGGTCACCACACGGACCTCGTCGTCGCCGCGAACGCGGCCGGCCAGCTGGATCTTGCGGTCGTACTGGTCGCTCCAGAACCACGGCACCGGGGTGAACGGCCCCACCGCCGCGTCGAGCAGGCGCCGGGCCGCGTGGGCTCCCTGCTGGGCCGCGTTGTCCCAGTGCTCCACCCGCATTGTCTCGCCGAAGAGCTCGTTGGGCCAGCGGGCCACGTCACCCGCGGCGGTCACCCTGTCGGCGGCCAGGCACGAGGCGTCGCACACCACGCCGTCGTCCACCTCCAGGCCGGATCCGTCCAACCATTCGGTGTTGGGGATCACGCCGATGCCGACCACCACCACGTCGGCGTCGATCGTCGAGCCGTCCGACAGGGTCACCCGCTCCACCCGGCCGTCGCCGGAGATGCGCTCCACGCCGACGGCGGTTCGCAGGTCGACGCCGTGGTCGCGGTGGACTTCGGCGCACACCTCGCCCATCTCGTCGCCGAGCACCCGGCTGAGAGGGGTGGGCAGAGCCTCCACCATCGTGACGTCGAGGCCGCGGCCCCGCGCGGTTGCGGCCACCTCGGCTCCGATGAAGCCGGCACCCACCACCACCACCCGCTGAGGCACCGCCTCGAAGTCGGCCCGCAGCGCCAGGCAGTCGTCCAGTGACCGCAGCACGTGGACTCCGCTGATCCCCTCGGTGCCCGGCATGGTCCGGCAGCGGGCCCCGGTGGCGATGACGAGCCCGTCGAACTCCACGGTCTCGCCGGTATGGAGGGTCAACTCGCGGGCAGCCAGGTCCAAAGCGGTGGCCCGCACGCCGAGTCGAGCCTCGATACCGTCCTCTTCCAACTCCTCGGGGTCGGTCAGCGCAGCCCGCTCGGGCTCCCAATCTCCTGCCAGCACTTGCTTGGACAGGGGAGGTCGGTCGTAGGGCAGGTGATTCTCAGCGCCTATGAGCGTGACGCGGCCGTCGAAGCCTTCACGACGCAAGGCCTCGCCTGCGTTCAACCCCGCCAGGGAGGCCCCGACGATGGTGACGGCGCGCGGGGCTTGGGTCATGTGCAGCCGGCTCCCGAGGTTGGCTCAGTCTTCGGCAATCGAGATGGCCTGCTTGGGGCAGCGCTGCACGCACTCC
>VYCM01000143.1 GCA_009843915.1 Acidimicrobiaceae bacterium
CGTCGAGATACTCGGCGTCGGAGCTGTATCCGGTGGGGAGGGCCAGCCCGAATGCAATCTTCGGCCGGGGACTGAACCCGGCCGAATAGACGACGGGAACCGCGGCGCGACGCAGCGACCGCTCCCAGATCCGAGCCACGTCGCGGTGCGATGTGAAGCGAACCTTCCCATGCTTCGCGAACCGGAGCCTGATACGCGATCCCGTCATCTCGCCGCCCCCGCGAGAGGCCGTTCGAGCAGGCGCACAGGGATCTCGGCGCCACGCGAGAGGTCGACGCCGGTGCCTTGGCTTCCGCCCGCCGGAGGTACAGCGGACGCCACTACATGCTCGATGCCGTAGCCGGTGCACGCTCCGCAGTCGTAGCACGGCGTCCAGCGGCAGTCCTCAAGGCCGACCTCATTGAGGGCATCGCGCCAGTCCTGCCACAGGAAGTCCTTGTGGAGCCCGGCGGACAGATGGTCCCACGGCAGCACCTCATCGAAGGTGCGGTGCCGGTGGACGTAGGCGTCGATGTCGACTCCGCACGCCTCCGCAGCCGACTGCCAACGGTTGAGGTCGAAGTGTTCGGACCACTCCTGGAACGTGCCGCCGTGCCGCCAGACGTGCTCGATCACACCTCCGACGCGACGGTCTCCCCGGCTGGCCAGGCCCTCAGCCAGGCTGGCCGCGGGATCGTGCCACTTGAGCTGAACACCCCTGTTCCGGCGTAGATCGTCGCGCAGCAGGCCGACCTTGCGACGAAGTTCCACCACGGTGTTCTGGCCGAACCACTGGAACGGAGTGAAGGGCTTGGGCACGAACCCGCCCACCGAGACGGTGACCGACGGCGAGCGGGTGTGGGCCCGACCCAGCGCAACGCAGTTGCGGGCCAGTTCGGCGATGGCGAGCGTGTCGGGGTCGGTCTCTGTGGGCAGGCCGGTCAGGAAGTAGAGCTTCATCCGGCGCCACCCCTGCGAGTAGGCCGACTCGACTGCCGAGTAGAGGTCGTCGTTGGTGATGAGCTTGTTGATCACCTGGCGCATGCGCCAGGTGCCGGCTTCGGGTGCGAAGGTCAGCCCGGTCCGGCGCGCCCGCTGGATCTGGGCGGCGAGGCCCACGGTGAAGGCATCGACCCGCAGGCTGGGCAGGGACACCGAGACCTGGCTGCAGCCCGCGTCGTCGACGGTGTCGGCCACGACCCGCTCGATGCCGCTGAAGTCGGCGGTGCTCAGCGAGGTGAGAGCGACCTCGTCGTAGCCGGTGCGCCGCAGGCCCTCGGCGACCATGGTGCGGACCTGCTCGGCCGGACGCTCGCGCACGGGGCGGGTGATCATCCCGGCCTGGCAGAAGCGGCAGCCGCGGGTGCAGCCCCGGAAGACCTCGACGTTGAGCCGGTCGTGCACCACCTCGGTGAGCGGCACGAGCTGCTGCTTGGGGTAGGGCCAGTCGGCCAGGTCGGCCACCGTGCGCTTCTCGACGACGGCGGGCACGTCGGGGTGCCGCGGCTCGACGGCCACGAGCCGGGCGCCGTCGTAGGTGACCTCGTACATCGACGGCACATAGGTGCCCGGCACGCGGGCGAGGGCTCGCAGTACGCCGTTGCGGCCTCCGGGCCGGCCGGACGCCTTCCAGTCAGCCAGCACGGCCGTTATGTCGCCTACCGCCTCCTCGCCGTCGCCGAGCACGGCGAAGTCGAGGAAGTCCGCCAGCGGCTCGGGATTGTAGGTGCAGTGCCCCCCGGCGCCGATCAGCGGGTCCGAGTCGCTTCGGGAAGCAGCCCGGACGGCCACACCCGCGAGATCGATGCAGTTCAGCACGTTGGTGTAGACGAGCTCGGCCGAGAGATTGAAGGCGATGACGTCGAACAGCGGAGCCGGACGGTGTGTGTCCAGCGAGAAAAGCGGCAGCCCCTCGGCCCTCATCAGCGCCTCGAGGTCGCCCCACGGCGCGTAGGCCCGCTCGGCGGCCGCGTCCGGGCGCTCGTTGAGGATCTCGTAGAGGATCTGCAGCCCCTGGTTCGGCAGGCCTATCTCGTAGGTGTCCGGATAGGTGAGCAGCCACGACACGACGCCGGGACCGTGGCGAGGAACCCGCATCCCGTCCTCGGCACCGATATAGCGGGCCGGTTTGGAAACCTGGGGCAGCAACGGCTCAAGTCGATGCCACAGACTGCTCACTGTTCCAGCCTACTGCTGCGCGCTGAGCATCCCTTCGATGTCGAGGCGGCGCCGGTACACGCCGGCGACGAGTCCGAGCGACGCCATCGTGGTGAGCATCGAGGAACCGCCGTAGCTGACCAGCGGGAGGGGAATGCCGGTCACCGGCATCATCCCCATGGTCATGCCGACCGACTGGAACGTCTGGAACAGCAGCATGGCGAAGATCCCGGTGCACATCATCCGCTGGAACTGAGTCGGGGCGAGCTGGGCCGTTCGCCAGACCCGGAACAGCAGCACGGCGAACAGCCCCAGCAGCAGGGACGCGCCTCGCAGGCCCAGTTCCTCCCCGGCCACGGTGAAGATGAAGTCGGTCTGCTGCTGCGGCACCAGATCGGACCGGGTCTGCGTCCCCTGGAACAGCCCCTGCCCCCTCAGCCCCCCGTTGCCGATGGCGATCTGGGCCTGCTCGACGTTGAAGGCGTAACTGGCGGCCTCATCGGCGACATCGGACTCGAACAGGTACACGCGTAAGCGGGCTTCCTGGTATTCGGCCAGCGCATCGGACCGGTAGACGCCGACCGTCCCCGCCAGCGCGACGATTGCGAGTAGGGCGATCCAGCGAGCCTTGATCCCGCTCACGATCACCGTGATCAGAGCGATCACGAGATACACCAGCGTGGTCCCGAGGTCGGGCTGAAGCAGGAGGAGGGCGATGGGCGCGGCGGCCAGAGCCAGCCCCAGCAACACCCGCGTCAGGCCGACCTCGCCCTTCCGGGGCGACAGCAGCAGTGCCAGCCCGATGATCACGACAAGCTTGCCGGGCTCCGACGGCTGCATCCTGAACGTGCCGAAGGAGAACCAGCCCTTCGTTCCGTTGACCTCCACCCCCACCTGCAGCACCAGCCACAATGCGCCGATCATGGCCGCGAAGGCCAGCGGATAGAGCTTCCTCATGAGCTTGGGCGAGACAAAGGCCGCGGTCGCGCCCACAACCACGCCCATCACGATGAAGAGCACCTGACGCTCGAGAAAGTCACTGTTGGGTTCGGTGAAGTCACCGACGACGCCCCTGGTGGCCGAATACACCAGCACCGAGCCCATCGACGCGATGGCGAGAGCAGACAGGATCAGGAACGGGTCGACCAGCAGCCACCAAGGATCGGGCGCGACGTTCCGGCGGGCCGGTTCGGTAGTGGTCGTTGTCGCGGTCATAGCAGCGCGTCCAGTCCTCGCTGCTCCACCGCCTCCTCGCCCCCTACCAGCTCGGAGCAGTCCTCCGACAGCTCGGGCCGCGTCTCGGAGATGGGGACGCCGTCGGCGTCGACCTTGATCTCGCCGGTGCGGACGCCCTCGAGGAACGAGGCCAGATGCTTGACCTCCGCGTAGCAGGCGTCCACTTCCCTGGCCGTGCGGGCCCTCTCGACGTTGTGAGTGGCGATCGGGAGCAGGACCCTCGCCACCGCCGGTGCGGCCACGTCACCGCCGAAGCCGGCCTCCTCCAGCACCATCGCCACCACCACCTCGGGATCGTGGCGGAAACCGCGTTCGGGCCAGGTAGCCGGGCCGAACGCCGCGAACCAGGCGAAGTCGGCCTGGCCCTGCTTCTCCGCGGTGCCCGTCTTGCCCGCCACCGGCCATGCGCCCAGCGGAAAGTTGACGCCTCCCTCTCCGGGAAGGTTGAAGGCTTCGTAGGCCGTCCCCCGCAACAGAGCCTCGCCGCCGGAGCTGCTGGGAAGGTTGTAGGCGGTCACACCGTTCATCCCATCGAGCAGGGGCGTCGCGATCTCGGCAGTCCATTCCAGCTCACGCAGCAGCCGGGGGCCGAACTCTTCCAGGACCTGTCCGTCGCGGTCGGTGATCCTGGTGGCGATGTTCGGCTGGTGGAGCTTCCCGTCGCTGGCCAGGACCGCGTAGGCATTGGCAACCTGCAACGGCGTGGTCAGGAGGTTGCCCTGGCCGATGGCCAGGTTGATGGTGTCTCCTGCGAACCACTGGTCGCCGCCGCGCAGGAAGACGCCCTGCTCGAACTGGTAGTCGTAGTACTCCCTGTCGGGCACCACTCCGGCGCGCTCGTGAGGCAGCGGAACGCCGGTATAGGAACCCAGTCCGAACGCCCTGGCCGACTCCTGAATGCCCTCGTCGAGTGGCTGCCGCCGTCGGAAGAAGCCCTCGCCTCCGAGCCGGTAGAAGTACGTGTCGCTCGACACCGTGATGGCATCTCTCAGATCGACGCCGCGGTCACAGCAATACGGGCTCTCGAACAGGCACGTATCGGATTCCTCCACGCAGAAGGGATAGCGATACGTCCCGGTGTCGTGGTAGAACTCGTCCGCCTCGACCAGCGACGAGGCGTCGGCTCCTATCACCCCCTGAGTGAGCGCGGCGTAGGCCGTCACCACCTTGAACGTCGAGCCGGGCGGGTAGAGGCCCTGGATGGCCCGGTTGAGGATCGGGGAGAAGTTCGCCTCGTCGGTCAGCTCGTTGAACTGGCGCTGCGAGATGCCGTTCACGAACTCGCGGGGATCGTAGGTGGGGAACGATGCCATGGCCAGGATCGAGCCGTTGGTGGGGTCGAGCGCCACGGCTGCCCCCGCCGAAGCCACGAAGGCGGGCGGGATGGGGGCGTCGGGCTCCTGCAACGGCTCCTGCCGTCTCGCGTCGTCGAGCCCCCGGCGCAGCTCGCGTTCGACGAGACTCTGAATGTCCAGGTCGATCGTGAGGTGCACATCGTTGCCGGGGATCGGCAGACGACCCTTGTCCTCGTGGACCTTCACAATCTCGTCGAGCCGGTTCACCTCGAAGACGCGCACGCCGGGAACTCCCCGCAGCTCGCTCTCGAAGATCCGCTCCACGCCGGACTTCCCGATCTCATCGCCGGGCTGGTACGTCTTGGCGGCGGGGTCGGTGGGATCGATCTGCGCGCTCTGAGCCCGGTACTCCGACTGGGTGAGCGGACCGACGTAGCCGAGCAGATGCGCGGCCAGCTCGCCGTACGGGTAGCTGCGCACGGTGCGCTCCTCCACCGAGACCCCTGGGAACAAGTCCGGCCGCTCACCCAGGTACACGAGCAGGTCGGGATCTATGTCGAACGCCACGGGAACCCTGTCGAAGGGGCCGTACTCCAGGCTGCTGAGCCGTTCGGTGATGTGGCGCACCTTCGTGAGGCGCCCCGAGCGGCTGACGATCTCGGCCAGCTGGAACAGGACCTCCTGCTGCTCGGACTGATCGAGTGCAGCCTGGAACTCCAGACGGTCGATGGTCACCACTTGGACCACGCGGTTGTCGACGAGGATCCTGCCCTGGGCGTCGAAGACACGGCCCCTCGGCGCCTCCGTGTACACGACTCGCAGGATGTTGGTGGCCGCCACATCCTGCAGTTCCTCGCTCTCGAGTACCTGGAGGTACCACAGGCGGGCGAACAGGGCGGCTACCAGGCACACCGCCACGATGCCGATCGCATAGAGCCGGAATCCCTGCCGCTCGTCGATGTCGGCGCCGTTGGAGGCCATCAGCGAACTTTCAACGGCGAAGCGGGGGGTTCATGCCGTCGCGTCCGGCTCCGAGCGGGCCCACTGCCGACAGCCCAACGCACTGCGGGTGCTGCGACCAGGGAGAGCAATGCGTTCCAGCCCGACGCGATCAGCACGACCCGAGGCAGACGGTCGTCGATGAGGCCGCGCTGGCCGACCACCTCACCCAGCAGGGCGTAGACCGTCACCATGGCCGCCGTACCGACGAACACCAGCAGCAGCGTCTGGAGGCGCGTGTCGTGGAACAGGTCCTCGGTTATGCCGCCCAGCGTGTAGGCCACGATAACGAAGGAGGCTGCTGCCAAGCCGAGCGGTGTGGACAGATAGACGTCCCACATCAGGCCGGCGCAGAACGCGATCACCGAACCCCGCCGGGGGCCGGCGAAGAGGCCGGCCAGGATGGCTACGAGCGCCGGCAACTCCGGCGCAACCCCGGCCACCCTCACCTGCGAGAAGAACGTCAGCTGCAACAGGAGCGCGAACAGGTACACGATGATGAGCCGCAGCCCGATCATGGCCACACTGCCCCCGGCCAGCAGGCGGCGCCGGCGCAGCACACTCTGTACCGGCTGCGACGCCGTCATGGCGACTGCTCCTGGAACGGGGAGTCCGGGCCGACCGGTGCTTCGTCGGTGGGTGTCAGCAGCAGCACGGTCACGTAGCCGAGATCTTGCACGTCCGCGGCCAGATCGACGGTCACCAGCTGGGCCAACCCTGCCTCCGACGGCTCGACCGATGCCACCCGGCCCACCGGTATGTCGGCGGGATAGCGGCTGCCGGCCGAGGTCACCACCGGGCTCCCCACCGCCGGCAGCTCCGACATGTCCCCGGTCTCGGGCCAGCGCAGGCCGGCGTCCACCACGAACCGGGTCGGGTCGCCGGCCATCCCGTGGCCCAGCCCCACGTCACCGGTGTCCAGCAGGCGCACGCCGACGACCAGGCTGGGATCGCTCACCGCGGTGACCGTGCTCAAGGCCGCTTCCACGGTCTCCACCCGGCCCACGAATCCGGCCGAGGTGACGACGGCCATGCCCGGAGCCACCCCGTCCCGGTGACCCACGTCAATCGACATCACGTCGTCATCGAAGTTCCCCACCGAGTCGCGCAGCACCGTCGCGGTCAGCCGTTCCACGCCTTCGACAAAGGTCACCCCGGTGGCGTCCAGCAGCCTCTCGAGCGCGTCCTGCTCGGCCGCGCCGCGGATGTCGGCGCTGGCGAGCCGGTCGAGTTCGTCCTTGAGTCTCTCGTTCTCAGAGCGGAGGTCGTTGTAGGTGAACATCACGGTCCAGACCTCGGCTACCGGCCCGAGAACTACATCGACCGCGGAGACCACCGGCTCGAGTACGTCGCGTACCCGGCTCTGGGCGGTGTCGAGCGGCCCGAAGCCGCGGAAGTCAAGGGTGAGAAGCGTCGCCGCTGTCAGGATCAGCAGCAACAAGCGGTAGCGGGACCGCCCGCTGCGCTGGGCGACCGCCATCGTCCAACGTTATAGATCGCCCGATACGGTCACCGCTGGTCCAAGTTGTCGAGCACGTGGCCACAGCCCCTCACCACGGCGAGCAGCGGATCCTGGGCGACCGTGATCGGCATGCCCGTCTCGTTGGCCATCCGCTGGTCCAGATTCCGCAACAGTGCGCCGCCGCCCGCCAGCATGATGCCCGATTCCATGATGTCGGCGGCCAGCTCGGGGGGTGTGTGGTCCAGCGTGCCTCGCACGGCGTCGCAGATGGCGGTCACCGACTCCTCCAGTCCCTCGCGGATGTCCTCGGTGGTGACCGAGACCACACGGGGCAGTCCGCTCACGAGGTCGCGGCCCCGGATCTCGGCCCTCGCCTCTCGGGCCAGGGGGTAGGCCGACCCGAGCATGATCTTGATCTCCTCGGCGGTGCGCTCCCCGATCAGCAGCGAGTGCTCCTTCTTGACGAACTGTGCGATGACGTTGTCGAACTCGTCTCCGCCCACCCGGATCGACTGGCTGGAAACGATGCCGCCGAGTGAGATGACGGCCACCTCGGTCGTGCCTCCGCCAACATCGACGATCATGTTCCCGGTCGGCTCCCACACCTGCAGCCCGGTGCCGATCGCGGCGGCCATCGGCTCCTCGATGATGTGGGTCGGCTTCCGGGCGCCCGCGGACTCGGCCGCCTCCTGCACGGCCCGCTGCTCGACGCCGGTGATTCCCGACGGCACGGCGATGACCATCCGCGGCTTGGTCCAACGTCGCTGATGGACGCGCTCGATGAAGAAGCGCAGCATCTCCTCGCACATGTCGAAGTCGGCGATCACCCCGTCCCGGAGCGGACGGACGGCCTGGATGTGCGACGGTGTGCGACCGATCATGCTCTTCGCTTCGGAGCCCACGGCCAGCACCTTGCCGTTCTTGGTGTTGACGGCCACCACCGAAGGCTCATCGAGCACGATCCCCTCGCCGCGCACGTACACGACGGTGTTCGCGGTACCGAGATCGAGAGCCATGTCGCGCCCCATGACCCATCCCAGCCCCGAAAGCATGCTCGCTGTGCTCATTGTGATGCCTCGATCAGGTAGTGGACGCTACCACAACGCCGGAGGACCCGGCCGACCGCTAGCCGGATTGTAGACGACGGTGAGGGTCGGCACACAGTTCACGTCAAAGGACTCCAGGAGCAAGGACAACAACAGAATTCGTATGTTTCTGCTGCTATTCCTGCTGTAGATCGGGAAAGAAGATGGCCGCCTCGCGGCGAGCCGACTCGACCGAGTCGCTCCCGTGGACCAGGTTCTCGGTGACCATGGTCCCGAAGTCTCCCCGGATGGTCCCGGCCGAGGCGTTCATGGGATTGGTGGCACCCATCATCTGACGCACCACGCTCCAGGTGTCCTCCGGTCCCTCCACCACCGCGACCAGCACGGGGCCCCTGCTCATGAAGGCGACGAGATCGTCGTAGAAGCCCTTGCCGACGTGCTCCGCGTAGTGGCGGGCGAGCACATCTCGATCGAGGGCACGGAGCTCGGCCGCGACAATCCGCAGGCCCTTGCGCTCGAAGCGGCCGATGATCTCGCCCACAAGGCCGCGCTCGACCGCGTCGGGCTTGCATATGACCAGCGTGCGGTCCACGGCCGGGATGCTACGGCCCACCCGCGTTGAGGACTACCTTGGCTGCGCCGACCACGGTGAAGGAGCCGGTCACGGTGACCACGTCGTCGGCGTCGGCCAGTTCGAGCGCCCGGTCGAGGGCCGCCTCCACGTCGCCGGTCGCCTCCGCGGCCGCGCCGATCGATGCGGCCGCCGAAGCCACCTCGGCAGCCGGGACGCCGCGGGCCGTGGGGGCGGTGCAGCACAGGACCCGCTCGCACCGGTCGGCTTCGAGACCCTGGAGCACGCCGGCCACGTCGCGGCCGGACTGCATCCCGACCACCAGGAAGCGCCGCCCCGACGGCGCGAAGTCCTCGTTGAGCGTCTCCGCGGCGGCCCGGGCGCCATCGGGGTTGTGGGCGCCGTCCAGCACGATCAGCGGCTCGCGGCCGGCTATCTCGAAGCGGCCGGGGACCTTCACGCCGGCGAGGGCCTCGCCGATCACTTCATCGGAGAGCTGCGACTCGAAGAAGGCCTCGGCCGTGGCCACGGCCAGCGAGGCGTTGTCCAGTTGGTGCCGTCCGTGCAGAGACACGAGCACATCGGAGTGGCGTCCGTAGGGTGTGCGAAGATCGGCCAGCCATCCACCCACGGCCAGTCGCTCGCGCTCCGTTCCGAAGTCACGGCCGCGCTCGAACATGGCGGCATGGGTCTCGGCCCGGAACACGTCGCGCGTGTCGGGATCGGATTCGCCGCACACCACCGTCGAGGTGGGCTTGATGATGCCGGCCTTCTCGCTGGCAACGGCCAGCCGCCAGTCGCCGACGCCGTCGGTGTGGTCCATTCCAACGTTGGTGATCGTCGCGACCTGCGCGTCCACCACGTTGGTGGCGTCGAAGCGGCCCAGCATCCCCACCTCGACCACGGCCACGTCCACGGCCACATCGGCGAAGTGCTGGAGAGCGGCCGCCGTCACGGTCTCGAACCACGTGGCCCGCATCTGCAGGTGGTGGGTGAAGCGGGCCACGTCACCGATCGCCGCGCCGAAGGCCTCGGGGTCGATGGGCTCGGCGTTCACCGAGATCCGCTCGGTGGGGGCAACGAGATGAGGGCTCGTGTAGGCGCCGACGCGCAGTCCCATCTCTTGCAGGAGCCGGGCCGTGACCCGAACCGTGGATCCCTTGCCATTGGTTCCGGTGACGTGGACAACCCGGTAGCACCGCTGCGGGTCGCCCATCTCCGCGGTGAGGCGCTGCACCGACTCGAGGCTGAGCCCGGCGACACGGCCCGCTCGCGGCTTCACCTCATGGTTGATCAGGGTCTCGAGATGGTCCAGGGCCGCGCCGTAGTCCAACGAGGGGCCCCTATGGCGGTCAGCTGGCGCGCCGGGAGCGAGTGTCGTCCTCCTCGGCGCGCGGTACGAGCGTGGGGTTCACGTTCCGGCTTACGGCCTCGCGGTCGATCACCACAGTGGAGATGTCCTCGCGACCCGGAAGGTCGTACATGATGTCGAGCAGGACCTCCTCGAGCACGGCCCGCAGCCCCCGAGCCCCCGATGCCCGCTTGATGGCCTCGTCGGCTATGGCCTCCAAGGCGTCCTCTTCGAAGGCCAGATCGACGTTCTCGAACCGGAACATCTTCTGGTACTGCTTGACGAGGGCGTTGCGGGGTTCCACCAGGATGCGCATCAGGGCGTCGCGCTCCAGACTGCCGACCGCCCCCATCACCGGCAGCCGCCCGATGAACTCGGGGATCAGCCCGTACTTGGTGAGATCCTCGGGGAGCACCTCGGCGAAGATGGCGCCCAAGTCCTTGTCCTCGGGCCGGCGGATGTCGGCGCCGAATCCGACGCCCCGGGCGCCGGCGCGACGCTCCACGATCTTCTCGATGCCGGCGAATGCTCCCCCGCAGATGAAAAGGACATTGGTCGTGTCGATCTGGATGAACTCCTGGTGGGGGTGCTTGCGCCCTCCCTGCGGGGGCACGGATGCCGAAGTGCCCTCCAGGATCTTGAGCAGAGCCTGCTGGACGCCCTCGCCCGAGACGTCGCGAGTGATCGACGGGTTCTCGCTCTTGCGGGCGATCTTGTCGATCTCGTCTATGTAGATGATGCCTTTCTCGGCCTTCTTGACGTCGTAATCGGCGGCCTGGATGAGCTTGAGGAGGATGTTCTCCACATCCTCGCCCACGTAGCCGGCCTCGGTCAGGGCGGTGGCGTCGGCTATGGCGAAGGGCACGTTGAGCATCCGGGCGAGCGTCTGGGCCATGAGCGTCTTGCCGCAGCCGGTCGGGCCGATGAGAAGGATGTTCGACTTCTGCAGCTCTACCTCGGGGTCCTGGCTCTCGCCGAGCTGCACTCGCTTGTAGTGGTTGTAGACCGCGACCGAGAGGATGCGCTTGGCGCTGTCCTGCCCGACGATGTAGTCGTCGAGGAAGGTGTAGATCTCACGAGGGGCGGGCAGCTCGCCGACGGGGTCGTCGGACGGGCCGGCCAGTTCCTCGTCGATGATCTCGTTGCACAGGTCGATGCACTCGTCGCAGATGTAGACGCCGGGGCCGGCGATGAGCTTCTTGACCTGTTTCTGCGACTTGCCGCAGAACGAGCACTTCAGAAGCTCGCCACCCTCACCAAGCTTGGCCACGCGGTCGTCTCCCCTTCAAGTGTCAGCTGATCGCACGAATGGCGCTGCTGTTGTCCACCACATTACGCGCTTCGATCACCTCGTCGATGATCCCGTACTCCTTGGCCTGCTCGGCGGTCATGACGAAGTCCCGGTCGGTGTCGGTGGCGATCTGCTCGATGGGCTGGCCGGTGTGCTCCGAGAGCACCTCCTCCAACGACTTCTTCAGCCGGGCCACCTCGGAGGCGATCCGCTCTATGTCGCTGGCATCGCCGTGCGCCCCCGCGTAGGGCTGGTGGAGGAGGATCTTGGCGTGTGGGAGGGCAAGGCGCTTGCCTCTGGTACCGGCCGCCAGCAGCACGGCGGCAGCCGATGCAGCCTGACCGAAGCAGATGGTGGTGATGTCGGGCTTGATGTACTGCATCGTGTCGTAGATCGCGAACAGCGAGTTGATGTCCCCGCCGGGGCTGTTGATGTAGAGGTTGATGTCCTTGTCGGGATCCTCGGACTCGAGGTGCAGGAGCTGCGCGCAGATCAGGTTGGCGACCACGTCGTCGATGGGGGTGCCCAGGAAGATGATGTTCTCCTTGAGGAGCCGGCTGTACAGGTCGAAGGCACGCTCGCCGCGGTTGGTCTGCTCCACCACGGTCGGGACCAAGTAGTTGCGGGGGCTGATGCTCACGATACGTCCTGGGGTTGTTCGTCCTGGGTTTGTTCGTCCTGGGATGGATCGGCGTCTACATCCTGAGGGCTCGCCGCGCCTTCGCCAACGTCGGCGGGAAGGGTCAGCAGCTCCGGATCGACGACCTCCCCGTCGGGATCGACCAGCTCGACCCGCTCGGTGATCCACTCCATGGCGGTCCGCTTGGAGATCTGCGAACGCATGTCCGACAGCCGTCCGGACGAGGCCAGCGCGTCGCGCAGCCGGGCGGTCTCGGCCGCCGCATCCACCTCGGCGCCGTTGCCGGCCGCGACCACAGCCTGCTCCAGTTCGGCGTCGACCGCCTCGTCGTCCGCCTCGAGACCCTCGGCCACGGCCACGGCCCGCAGCGCGAGATCCAGCTTGACGCTGCGGTCGGCGCTGAGCCGCAGGCCGCCCTCGAACTCGTCGCGGGACTGGCCGATGCTGTCGAGGTAGTCGTCGAGCTCGTAGCCCCGCTGGGCGAGGTCTCTGGTCAGGTTCTCGCGCCGCGCGTCCACCTCCGACGCGATCATCGCCTCGGGAACCTCGTCGGTGACGAGACCAGCCACCGCGGCGGCGACAGCCTCGCGGCGCACCGATTCGGCGTACATCACCCTGGTTCTGGCCTGTCCGGCCTCGAGCGCGCCGCGGAACTCCTCGGCCGTGTCGAACTCGGTGTTGGCCCCCACGAACTCGTCGTCGAAGTCGGGCAGGACAGCCTCCTGCACCTCCTTGACGAGCACCCGGAAACGGAGCTTCTGATCCTCGTCGGGGTCGGGATGCGAGGCCAGGAACTCCAGGATGTCGCCGGCGCTGGAGCCGCGCAGGTTCTCGTCGATCTCGGGCACCACCGCCCCGGTGCCGAGCAGGTAGTCGTAGTCGGAGGTAGTGAGACCGTCGATGGTCTCGCCGCCCAGGGCGCCGGTGATGTCGATGGTGAGATGATCGCCGTCGACCGCGGCCCGCTTCACCGGCGCCAGCTCCGCGAATTGCCTGCGGAACCGGTCGATCTCGGCCTCGATCTCCTCCTCGTCGACTGCAGGGCTGGGGATCTGCACGCTCAACTCGTCGTAGCCCGACACCAGGATGGCCGGACGGACGTCGACCACCGCGTCGAAGGACACCGGACCCGCTTCCGCGCCCTCGGTGACCTCGATGCGGGGCGCGTCGATGACGTCGACGTCGTGCTCGACGACGGCGCGGGCGTAGTAGTCGGGCAGGGAGGCCCGCAGGGCCTCCGCCCGGCCCGCCGCCGGTCCCAGCTGCGCCTCCAGCAGCCGTCGGGGCGCCCTGCCGGGACGGAAACCCGGAATCCGCACCTCGTGGGCGATGCGCCTGAAGGCCGCCTCGACCTCGGTCTCGAACTCTGCCTCATCCAACTCTACGGTCAGCTTGACGCGGTTGTCGGTGAGCGTCTCGACGCTGCTGCGCACGGCCGCGAGTGTACCGGTGCGGTCCCGCGGCACTACGCGAGCCCCGTCCCCGTCCAGCCCTGATGTTCGAAGCATCGCAGTGGTCAAGGGCCGCTACCGTGAGGGGCCCGCGGGCGTAGTTCAACGGCTAGAACCTCAGCCTTCCAAGCTGATGATGCCGGTTCGATTCCGGTCGCCCGCTCAAGCGTCCAACTACCAGCAAGCCTGTGCCATGACCGAGTCACTGCTCGAACGCTCAGCCCGCTTCATCGACGGCGCCACCTACGAGGGACCTGAGAGCGTCAACCCCGTGGACAGGTCTTTCCACGAGATCGCCGACGGCGTGGGGCTGGTGTGCGGCTTCTCCCACATCTGGACACTCGACGCCGACGAGGGGCTCGTGGTGGTGGACACGTCCCAGCCCGACTGGGCGTCTGCCGCGCTGGAGCATCTCCGCCGGTGGCGTGACGTTCCGGTCGACACCATCGTCTACACCCACGGGCATGTGGACCACGTCAGCGGCGCGCCCGTCTTTCGCGACGACGCCGTGGAGCGCAGGCGTCCCTCGCCGAGGGTGGTGGCCCATGACGCGGTGGGGCGACGCTTCGAGCGCTACGACCTCACCCGCGGCTACAACGAATGCGTCAACGCCCGCCAGTTCGGCAGGAGATACCGGGCCGGGTTCTTCGACATCGACTGGGTGAAGCCTCACCTGACCTACTCCGACGGCATGGAGTTGGAGGTGGGCGAGACCAGGATGCAGTTGACCCACGAGAAGGGCGAGACCGACGATCACACCATCGTGTGGGTGCCGCAGCAGGGGGTTCTGTTCACCGGTGACCTGGTCATCTGGGCCTTCCCGAACGCCGGCAACCCCCAGAAGGCGCAGCGCTACCCCTCGGAGTGGGCCGCGGCGCTGCGGCGCATGATCGATCTGCGCCCCTCCCTGCTGGCTCCCGCGCACGGCCTGCCCGTCGCCGGCACGGAGCGGATCGCCCGAGTCCTTGACGACACCGCCACCGCGCTCGAGGGCCTCGTGGCCGACACCCTGGCGATGATGAACGCAGGCGCTTCCCTCGACGAGATCCTGCACACGGTGCGGGTGCCCACCGATCTCCTGGAACGGCCGTACCTGCGCCCCTCCTACGACGAGCCCGAGTTCGTGGTGCGCAACATCTGGCGCCTGTACGGCGGTTGGCACGACGCCAACCCGGCCCGGCTCAAGCCCGCACCCGACGCCGCCATAGCCGCGGAGGTGGCGATTATGGCTGGTGGGGCGGCCGCGCTGGCCCAGCGGGCCGCCGAACTCTGCGAGGCCGGAGAACTGCGGCTCGCCTGCCAGCTGGTCGAGTGGGCCGCCCAGGCTGCACCCGCCGACGAGGAGGTCCACGCCGCGAGGGCTGAGGTGTACCGGATCCGCCGCGACAGTGAGCTGTCCTTGATGGCCCGAAACATCTTCCGGGATGCGTTCTATTCCTCGAAAGCCCGGCTGCAACCCGAGTAGGCACCAGACTGACGGCATGCGCACCGAGTTCGATCCCGACCGGCTTCCCCTGACGATCCTGGAGCTCTTCAGGATCAAGCAGGGAGAGATGGTCTCAGCCCTCATGCACCTGGGCACGCGCCTGGGCCTCTGGGGAGCACTCCGAGACTCCGAGCCCTGCACGAGCACCCAACTGGCCGAGGCGTCCGGCCTCCAGGAGCGCTGGGTCCGGGAATGGCTTCACGGGATGGCCGCCACCGAGCTCGTGCAGCATGATGACGGCCGCTTTGCGCTGACGCCCGAGGCCCGGGTGGCGCTGACCGACAGGGACCACTGGTCCTTCATGCCCGGGGTGTTCGGGCCTCCCATGACGCACTACGAGATAGAGCGAACCGCGGAGGCGTTCCGCACCGGCGTGGGCATGACTTGGGCCGAGCACGGCGACCACGCCTGCCACATGCAGTGCTCCATGTCGGCGGCTCGGCAAGAGAGCTTCCTCGTGCCGACGGTCCTGGCCTCCTTCGATGGAGCGACCGACCGGCTGCGAGCCGGTAGCGCCCGCATCGTGGATGTCGGCTGCGGAGCCGGGGTGGCGGCCAGGCTGCTGGCGTCGAGCTTCCCCCAGGCGACCGTGGTGGGCATCGACCCCTCCGAGCGGGCGATCACGTCGGCCCGGGCCGAGACGGAAGCCGCTGGCCTCGACAACGTGACCTTCGAGCAGGGAACCTTCGACGACTTGGACCTCTTCGGGCCGGTCGACCTGCTCGTGACCCTCGACGTGCTGCACGACCTGCCGCGCCCGCAGGACGCGATCGCGGCCGCCAGCCGGAATCTGGCCGCCGACGGCTGGTGGCTGGTGGCCGACATCAAAGGGCGCGGGGACCTGGAATCCAACCGGAAGATCCCGGTGCTGCCCTACATGTACGCGATGTCGGTCTTCTACTGCATGTCCTCCGCCCTGTCAGAGCCGGGAGGCGAGGGCTTGGGGACCCTGGGGATGTACCCGGCCCGACTGGAGGAGATGGTCACAGGCGCCGGGTTCACCCGGTTCACCCGCCATGACGTCGAGCTGGACCCGACCAACTGGTACTACGAGATCCGGCTTTGACCCAGGCCGCGCTCAGGTCTAGTCGTCGGCCGAATCGGACTCCGCGGCCCGGGGCGCCACCTCGGGATAGAGGTGGGAGATGGTGCCCGGCTCGATACGGCAGGACTCGATGTAGGCATCCACGTCCTCGCCCTTGACACGGATCACCCGGCCCATCCGGTAGGCAGCGATGTATCCCTCATCAATGAAGCGGTACAGCGTTCGCGTCGTGATGCCGAGGCGCTTGGCCGCCGCGGTCGTACCCAGCCACTCGATCTGAGCCTGCTCGGGTTGTTCTTCATCGATCATGGCTATAGTTGCCTTTCGATCCATTCTATGATGATTTAGGCCTGTCGAAGCTCATCGCACGAACAGCATGCCCTACGACGAGATCAAGCAGAGTCTATGGCAATGACCGCGGTAGAAGGTGGATACACGTCCATCTCGGCCCAACCAGCCGCGGCGAGAATGCCCACACGGCCGACGACCGCTGTCCGCCACACATGCGGGCCTCAAGAGCGGGCGTCAACGACTAGCCTGAGGAACGTGATCGATCGGGTCCTACTGGCTTCGCCGCGCGGGTTCTGCGCCGGAGTGGACATGGCGATCAAGGCGCTGACCTGGATGATCCAGGCCTTCGATCCGCCCGTGTACTGCTACCACGAGATAATCCACAACCAGAAGGTGGTGAAGCGCTTCGAGGACGCGGGCGTCGTGTTCGTCGACGACATCTCCGAGGTGCCGCCGGGAGAGCCGATCATGCTCTCGGCCCACGGCTCCGCCCCGGAGGTGGTGCAGGTCGCCCGCGATCGGGGCGGCTACGTCGTGGACGCCGTCTGCCCCCTGGTCACCAAGGTCCACCACGAGGTCAAGACCCGGGCCGCCAAGGGCTACAAGATCGTTTACGTGGGTCACGAGGGCCACGAGGAGGCCGTGGGGACGATGGCCGTCGCCCCCGAGGCCATCTACCGCGTGGAGAACGCCAGGGGGGTGGCCGCACTGCCGGAGTTCTCCGAACCGGTCGCCGTCCTGGCCCAGACCACCCTCTCGCACCGTGAGTGGGAGGGAGTGCTGGAGCACACCCGCCGGCGCTTCCCCGACTTGTGGCAGCCGAGCATCAGCGACCTCTGCTTCGCGACCACCAACCGGCAGACGGCGCTGATGGAGATTGCGCCCGAATGCGACGCCGTGCTGGTCATCGGATCAGCCAACTCGTCCAACACCCAGTCCTTGGTGGACTTGGCAGCCGAGGCGGGCTGCCGCAGGGTGCTGAGGATCAACGACGCCGACGACATTCCCCCCGACCTCTCGGGAACGATCGGTGTGACTGCGGGAGCCTCCGCACCCGAAGACCTCGTCAGGGGGGTCATCGAGCGTCTGGCGCCCGCTCAGGGCACCGAGGAGGTGACCGTCATCGACGAGGACGAGTACTTCCCGCCGCCGCGCAACCTTCGCGACCTGCTGGCCGCCGTGGAAGCGGCCGCCGTCGTGAGCCTCGGATCCCGAACCCGAGACCGGGAGCCCTTGAGCGACCGCACGATCGACGCCAGCGACCTGCTCGACAGGCTCAGCCCGAGCCCGGCCGCCTAACTCGTGATTCAGGCTTGGGGCGGTTCCTGACCGGCTAGCACGCGGGCCTCCACGTAGAGGTCGCCCAACTCGACGAAGAGGCGGTCGGTGACCTCGCTCACGGCCCGGCGCGGCACCCGCCCGCCGACCTTGGCGGGCGGTGGGATCGGTTCGCCGACGACGACGATTACCCGGCGGGGGCGAGGCACGAACGAACCCACTGGAAGGGCCCGGACAGTGCCGCCGAGCCCGACAGGAACGATCGGTACCCCGGCGCGGGCCGCGACGAACGCCGGCCCGTCCATCATGTCGTCGCGCCGGACCCGGTCGCCGGTGCGTCGAGTCCCCTCAGGGAACATCACCAGCGGCTCGCCGAGTGCCAGCACGTCGGTGGCGGCCCGCAGCGCGGTGCGGTCGGCGGTTCCCCGCTCCACGGGAAAGCCGCCCAGCACGGTGAGTAACGTGCCCAGGGGCCTGTTCTCCCACAGGCTCTCCTTTCCCATGAAGCGCAGCCGCCTGCTGGTGGCCATCCCGGCGATCGGGGTGTCGATGAAGGACCGGTGTACGGGCGACAGGATGAACGGGCCGGGCGGGAAGTTCTCCTTACCCTCAACCCGCAGCCTGAACAGCAGCTTGCACAGGGCGAGGACCATCGACCAGAGAACCCCATAAAGGAGCCGCCCCCAGAGGGGCTGGCGACTGCGGTGAAGGGCATCGTCGCCGGCCGTGCCGTCCTGCCTACGGCGCCCGTATGCGCTGCGGCTCATGACCTCCCGCTCACACCAGTTCCAGTATCTGCTCGATCGTCTCGTCGAAGGTCTTGTCGGTGGTGTCGAGCACCAATGCCTCCGGGGCCACCGCCAGCGGACCGGTACGGCGGGTGGAGTCGATCATGTCGCGCCGGGCCAGATCGGCGGCGACGGCATCGACTCCTGCGGCCTCGGGTCCGCCGTCGGGCGGGTTCGGTGCGTCGGCCAGGCCGTCCTGGCGGGCCCGGCGCAGGGCTCTGACCGCGGGGTCGGCGGTCAGGTAGACCTTGACCGCGGCGTCGGGGAACACCACTGTGCCGATGTCGCGCCCCTCCAGCACTCCCCCGCCGCACCGGCGGACCCACTCGCGCTGGCGGGCCACCATCTCGGACCGCACGTCGGGGTTGGCCGCGACCAGGCTCACAGCCCGGTTCACGGACCGCCCCCGGATCTCCACCGTGGCGTCCACGCCGTCGACGAAGACCCGGTCCTGCTCGACCCGGAGGTCGATGGCGCGGGCCACATTCGCGCTGAAGCGGTTGTCGGCGGGATCGCCGCCGGCCCGCAGCACCGCGAACGTGACCGCCCGGTACATCGCACCGGTGTCGAGGTACTCCATGCCCAGCCGGTCGGCCACGGCCCGGGCGACGCTGGTCTTGCCCGAGCCGGCCGGGCCGTCGATGGCTATGACCCTCATGTGGTTATGACCCTCATCTGAGCTATAACCCTCATGGGTGCCCTCCGCCGGGCAGTCTCAGAGCCTCCAGCGCCTCGTAGAAGCCGGGGAACGTCTTGGCTACGCACCCGGGGTTCTCGATCTGCATTCCCGGCACCGACAGGCCCAGAACCGAGAACGCCATCGCGATCCGGTGGTCGTCGTAGGTGCGGACCCGGGCACCCACGGGAGCCGGAGGGGGCACCACCTCGAACCCGTCGGCCGACTCCCGAGCCTGGACGCCGCACCGGCGGAGCTCCGAGACCACGGCGGCTATCCGGTCGCTCTCCTTGCCCCGCACGAATCCGATGCCCCGCACCGTCGTGGGAGTGCCGGCCACGGCGGCCACCACGCCCAGGGTGGGGGCGGTGTCGGACATGTCGGACAGGTCGACATCCACGCCCCGCAGGGGGCCGCCGATCACCCGGGTGCCGGCCTCGTCCTGGTCCACCCCCGCCCCCATGTCCGCCAGCAACGCGGCGAAGCGGGCGTCGCCCTGGACCGAACCGGAGCCGAGGCCCTCGACCCGCACCGTGCCGCAGGTCACCGCGGCCGCTGCCATGAAGTACGAGGCCGACGAGGCGTCGGGCTCCACCTCGAAGCGCCCGGGGGGCCGGTAGCCCTCGCCCGCGATGCGCACCTCGTGGTCGCCGACCTCGACGGCCGCGCCGAAGGCCCTCATGACCTGGGCCGTCATCTCGACGTACGACCGGCTCACCACCACCCCGGCGATTCGGATCGTCAGCCCGCCGGGAACCAGTGGTGCGGCCAGCATCAGCCCGGAGAGGAACTGGCTGGACCGATCGGCGGCCACCGACGTGTCACCGGAGCGGATTGGTCCTCGGATCAGCATCGGCAGGCCGTCACCGCCGGACGGGAGTTCCACCCGAACGCCGAGCCGCCGCAGCGAGTCGGTCAGATCGCCGAAGGGCCGGGCTCTCAACTGCGGATGGCCGTCCAAGGTCACTGACCGCTCGGACAGGGCCAGCACCGGCGCTATGAAGCGGCTCGTCGTGCCCGACATTCGGGCGTCCACCACCGCGCCCTCCGGCGCTTCGACCGTTCCTGCGGTGCCGCGGATCTGCATGACCGCCTTCTCGGGAGTGCAGATCACCTCGGCACCCAGCGACCTGACCGCTTCAACCATGGCCTCGGTGTCGTCGGCGAAGAGAGCGCCGGTGAGCGTGGTCTCGCCCGAAGCCAGCGCGGCGCAGATGAGAGCCCGGTTGGTGATGCTCTTGGATCCCGGAAGCGTCACGGTCGCGTTCGGCGGGAACTCCAACGGGGCGATGTCCAGGGACGGGGGCAGGCTCTCCATCATCCGAGCGGGTTCAGTGACGGGCGATACCCGGCGTCGGTCAGGCTCTGCGCGAACTGCTCCGCCGCGTCGCTGTCGACCAGAGCCAGCACCACACCGCGCGCCCCCTCCGCGGAGTGCGCTATCTCAAGGTCGTAGATGTTCACGTCGAGGTCGGCGGCAAGGGTTGTGATCCTGGCCAGCTCGCCCTTCTGGTCGCGTATGGCGATCCGTACCTCGGTCAGGCGCGAGGGCTCGGGTGCTCCGGTGGACAGGCTCCGACGGCTCTCGCGGGCGGCCTCCAACCGGGCCAGCAGCTCGGTACGGTCGCCCCTGGAGACGATCAGCCGCATCTCGGCCAGTTCATCGAGCAACTCGTCGAGGACGTCGGTGATGGCGGCTCGATTCTCGACGCAGATCTCGGGCCAGATGGCGGGGTGGCCCGCGGCCACCCGGGTCATGTCACGGAAGCCGCCGGCCGCGAGCCTCAGCAGAGCGCGATGCTCATTCGAGCGTCCTTCAGCGATGCGCATCAGCACGGCCGCAGTGAGGTGCGGCACATGGGAGACGACCGCCACCAGGGCGTCATGGCGCTCTGGCGAGAGCGCGATCGGCTGGGCTCCCAGCTGAGAGACGATCTCGCGCACGTCGGCCAGGGCCGAATCGTTGGTGATCGAGGTGGGGGTGAGCACCCATACCGCGTTCCGGAACAGGTCGGGATGGGCGCCGTCCAAGCCGTCCTGCTCGCTGCCGGCCATCGGATGGCCGCCCACGAACCGGGGATCGTTCACCGCGCTGCACACGGGGGCCTTGACGCTGCCGACATCGGTGACGATGGACGCGCCAGCGTCGAGCAGTTGCTGGGCGACTGGCGCCAGCACTGAGGGTGGAGCGGCCACCACGGCGAGGTCGCACGGTCCCGGCTCGCCGATGCAGTCCACCGCGCCCATGGCCACGGCCGAGGCGGCTCGCACGGGGTCGGGCTCGATGCCGGTGACCTGCCATCCGGCCTTACGGAGAGCCATGCCCACCGAGCCCCCGATAAGTCCCGTGCCGGCGATGACGGCGCTGCGGGTTCGGGCCATGGACGGCGATGCTACCGGTGCGATCCGCCGGCCTCCGTTTCTCCGCTCTTGTTCGCTGCGGCCTGCTCCAGAAGCCTGGTCTCTCCAGGTGTCAGCGACCGCCAGCGGCCCGGAGCCAGGCGCCGGTCGGCGAGGGGGCCGATCCTGGTCCGCACCAGGCGGCGCACGGGATGGCCCACCGCCTCGCACATCCTGCGGACCAGCCGATTGCGCCCCTCGTGGACGGTGATTCGCAGCACGTCGGGCGCCACCAGTGCCACCTTGGCCGGTCCGGTCGGACCGTCATCGAGCTCCACACCTTCGCGCAGGGCTCTCACCGCGGCGGGCTTCGGCTCCCCGGACACATGGGCCAGGTACTCCTTGGCGATGCCGAACGACGGGTGGGCGAGCCTATGGGCGAGGTCCCCGTCGTTGGTGAGCAACAACAGACCCTCGGTCATCAGATCGAGGCGCCCGACCGGGAAGACGCGGGGCTCGGCCGGCACAAGGTCGGTGACAACGGGCCGGCCTTGCGGGTCGTGCGCCGTGGTCACCACCCCGGGCGGCTTGTTGAGAAGGTAGTGGACGAGGTCGGGTCGCACACCGACGACCGCGCCGTCGACCTCGACCACTGCCCGGGTCGCATCGATGCGGGCGCCCAGCCGAGCCACCGCGCCGTCGACTCGCACCCGTCCATCTGAGATCAGGGACTCGCAGGCGCGCCGACTCCCGAACCCGCACCGGGCCAGTACCTTCTGCAGTCGCTCACCGTCGGCCGGTGTCACTGGCCGCTGCCGGCAATTCAGTCCGGGTCCGGGTCCGGCCCGTCGGTGTCGGACACCACCCGCAATCGTCGCTCCATGGCCTCGACCGCAGCGGGGTCCGGGACGAACTCGCCGAGCGGGGGCAACTCGTCGAGGGAGTCGAGGCCGAGGTGCTCCAGGAACTGGGACGTGGTCCCGTACAGCGCCGCCTGGCCCGGTCCCGGGAGACGGGCGATCTCGTCGATGTAGCCGCGGCGTCGCAGCGTCCGCATCACGCCGTCCACGTTCACACCCCGGACCTCGGCGACCTGGTGGCGGGACACCGGCTGCTTGTAGGCCACGACGGCCAGCGTCTCGAGCGCGGCAGCGGAGAGCCGACCGCCGTGGCCCTCGCGCACGAACCGCTCCACGTAGACGTCCTGGCTGGGCGCGGTCTGGTAGCGGTAGCCGCCGGCCACTCGCGCCAGCACGAAGCCGCGTCGCTGTGACTCGTACTCGGCCGCGAGCGCATCGCAGGTGGCGAGCACCTGCTCCGTAGAGGCCTGGACCACAGCCGCCAGGACCTGCGGCGACAGGGGTTCGTCGGCAAGCAGCAGAACCGCTTCGAGCGCGGCCGCGATCGAAGCGTCAGGCGAGGTCGCGTGGTCCGGAGCGCTGGTCACCGGCGGACTCAACCGTCGTAGGCGTCCGCGCCGGCCATCGCGGCCTGGCGAACACCGGCATCGTCGCCCCCGGTCCACGAAATGACGATGTCTCCGAACGTGGTGGCCTGCTGCACGTCGGCCAGTCCCTGCTTGATCAGCTCGAGCACCGCCAGGAACCGCACGACCAGTTCGAGACGATCGTCGATGCCGGTGGTGAGCCGCCGGAAGGTGGCCTGCCCCGAATTGGTCAGCTCCCCGATCAACTCGGCGACGGCGTCGCCCACGGTCAGCGAGATCGGCGTGATGTGGGTCGTGTCGACCCGCGGCGCGGCACGGGGGGCCGAGGCTCGCAGGTAGGCGGTGCGGAGGTCGGTGGGAGACACTCCTTCCAACACGGCTGGAGCCAGCATGAGCCAGCGGTCCTCGGTTATGCCCATTGCGCGGGGGTGACTGCGGGCCGCCGCCTCGAACAGCCGGCGTAGCGTCTGGGACGCATCCCGGAACGTGCTGCACTCCAGGAGGCGGGCCAGCAGCAGATCCCGCTCCGAGATCGCTTCCAGCTCGTCGTCAAGGTCCACCGCAGCCTCAGTGGGCAGCAGACGCTTGACCTTCATGTCGACCAGGGTCGCGGCCAGCAGCAGGAACTCGGTGGCTACCTCCAGGTCGCAGTCGGACATCCGCTCGATCTCGGCCAGGAAGGCGTCGGTGATCCGGGCGATGGGAATGTCGTAGATCTCCACCTGCTCACGGAGGATGAGCTGTAGCAGCACTTCGAACGGCCCGCTGTAGGCGGGCGTGGACACCACATAGGACATCAGCTGTGAGATTACTCCCCTACGCTGGCGGTCCATGACCAGGGTCCTGTCCGGCATCCAGCCCAGCGGTGATCTGCACTTGGGCAACTACCTGGGGGCGATCCGCAACTGGGCGAGAATCCAGCACACCGCCGACGCCTTCCACCCTGTGGTGGATCTCCACGCCGTGACCGTGCCTCAACAGCCCGGCGAGCTGGGGAGGGCGACGCTGCGGATGTCGCAGATGCTGATGGCCGCAGGGCTCGACCCGGAGGTCTGCACGATCTTCGTGCAGAGCCATGTGCGCGAGCACACCGAGTGTGCCTGGCTGCTGGAGTGCACGGTGTCATTCGGCGAGCTGAGCCGGATGACGCAGTTCAAGGACAAGTCGGGCCAGCAGCAGTTCATCTCGGCCGGGCTGTTCACCTACCCCGCGCTCCAGGCGGCCGACATCCTGCTGTACGACGCCGACGAAGTGCCGGTGGGTGCCGATCAGCGCCAGCACATCGAGCTCACCCGTGACATCGCCGAGCGGTTCAACTCCCGCTACGGCGAGACCTTCAAGCTGCCGGCCGCGGTGGTTTCGGCGGCCGGGGCCCGGGTGATGGACCTGCAGAGCCCGACCAACAAGATGTCCAAGTCGTTGGATTCACCGCGGGGCACCGTGGACATCCTCGACGACCCGTCGGTCATCACCCGCAAGATCAAGTCGGCCGTCACCGACAGCGAGGCCGAGGTGCGCTTCGACGTCCAGACCAAACCGGGAGTGTCGAACCTGTTGTCGATACTGGGGGCGGCCACCGGCCGCACGCCGGAGGAGGCCGCCGGGGACTACACGATGTACGGGCCGCTCAAGGCCGACACCGCCGACGCGGTGGTCGAGTTGCTGCGACCCATACAGGCCCGCTTCGCCGAACTGGAGGCCGACCCGGCCGAGACGTCGCGACTGCTGCAGATCGGCGCCGACAAGGCCCGAGCCATCGCAGCCGTCACCCTCGAACGGGCCCGCTCCAACATCGGCCTGCTGGCTCCTTAACTCGCCGCCACCGCTCGGGGGTGGGCGGCCCGGTAGACCGCCCTGAGGCGCTCGGTCGACACCCGGGTGTAGATCTGGGTGGTGGAGATGGAGGCGTGGCCGAGCATCTCCTGCACGATGCGTATGTCGGCGCCGCCGTCGAGCATGTGGGTGGCGCAGGAATGGCGCAACACGTGGGGAGTGAGCAACGAGCCGATCCGGGCTGCGTCTCCGTGACGGCGCACGATGAGCCACAGTCCCTGGCGGCCGAGGCGCCCGCCCCGCTGGTTGAGGAACACCGCCTCGGCGTCGCCGCGGCGGGCCCAGCGAGCCGGTTCCAGCGCACCGCGCCCCGTCGGCGCCAGCCACCGTTCCAGCGCCTCCGCGGCGCACCGGCCCAGTGGCACTATGCGCTCCTTGGCACCCTTGCCGGTGAGCCGCACCAGGCCGTCGTGGAGGTCCACGTCGGGAAGCGACAGCGACCCGGCCTCCGAGATCCGGCAGCCGGTGCCGTACAGCAGCTCCAGCACGGCCCGATCGCGGCGGGCGGGCGGATCGTCGCCAACGACGGAAGCCATCAGGGAGGCGACCTGGGCGACCGACAGGGCCTTGGGCAGTCCCCGGGGCAGGCTCGGGATCTCGACGTCGACGGTCGGGTCGTCGTCTCGATGACCTTCAGCGGCCAGGAAACGGTGCAGTCCCCTCACCGAGACGAGCATCCGGGTAACTGAGGCCGGGGCCAGCCCGCCGCGCTGCAGGGCGCGGACGAATGCGATCACGTCGCCGGTCCCGACGTCGTCGAGGCTGCACTCTCGGGCCGCGACATGACCTGCGTAGCGCAACAGGTCGCGGCGGTAGGCCTCGACGGTGCGGGGCGACCGGCCCCGCTCCACCGCCAGCCACGCCAGGAACTCCTCGGCTCTGACGTCGAGAACTGCCTCGGACGGCGGCGCCGGCGGCGAGGCAGTGGCGCTCATCGCCTGAGCCGGCGCAACGCCAGGAGCACGCCGATGATGGTCTTGGCGTCGCGGATCTCGCCCCGGTCGATCATGGCCTCGGCCTCATCCAGGCTGACGCGCTCGATGGTCATCCACTCCTCCTCGGCCCCGTCGGGCGCACGGGGCACGGGGCGAAGCCCGGTGGCCAGGAAGACGTGGGACAGCTCGTCGCAAAAGCCGGGCGAGTTGAAGAAGGTCCCCAACTCCTCCAGCGAGTCGCAGGCCAGACCGGCCTCCTCAGCCAGCTCGCGGCGGGCCGTGCCTGCAGGATCCTCCCCGCCCACGTCGCGGGTACCAGCCGGGATCTCGAGCAGTTCGCTCTCCACCGGCGTGCGGTACTGCCGCAACAGCACGACCTCGTCGCCGTCCACAGCCACCACCACCACCGCGCCGCGGTGGTGCACCACGTCCCTCGTCATGCGGCCGCCGTCGGGGGTAGTGAAGACGCTTTCGGTCAGGCGCACGACCCGGCCGGCGTGGATCTCGCGCTCGCTTACCTTCCGAAAACCGCCGCTCGGCTCCCCGGACACCGTGGTCACGCCGGAGCCGACGGCTCCGCGACGTGATGCCCGCTCCTGTTCGCTGCGCTCACGGGCCGCTCAGGCCACGGCCTCGCTGAGCGCACCACCAGAATCCTCACCAGTCGCCGCCTATCCGCTCGGCCTCTAGGTCGCTCATTTCGGGCAGCTTGGGGTTGCGGCCCGCGGCTCTCACCATCGCGGCGGCCACCAGCCCGCTGAAGAGGGGGGCCGGCCGGTTGGGACGGCTCTTGAACTCGGGGTGGGCCTGGGTTCCCACCCAGAAGGGGTGGCCGTCCAGCTCGATGAACTCCACCAGCCTTCCGTCGGGCGACTCGCCGCACAGCACCACGTCGGACGCTTCGAAGCGGCTCCGGTAGCGGGGGTTGAACTCGTAGCGATGGCGGTGCCGCTCCGACACCACCTCCTCGCCGTAGGCGCGGGCAACCTGCGAGCCGGCGAGGATCTGCGCCACATAGGCACCCAGGCGCATGGTGCCGCCGTAGTCGGTGACGCCGCGCTGGCCTTCCATGAGATCGATCACCGGATGCGGCGTCAGCGCGTCGAACTCGGTGGAGTTGGCGTCGGCGAGCCCCAGCGCGTTGCGGGCGTACTCGATGGTCATCACCTGCATGCCCAGGCACAGGCCGAGGCACGGGATCAGATGCTCGCGGGCGTAGCCGGCGGCCGCGATCTTGCCCTCGATGCCCCGCTCGCCGAAGCCTCCGGGAATGACGATGCCGTCCAGGTCGCGCAGCCGCCCCGCAACGAGCAGCCCCTCCACCTCCTCGGCTTGAACCCACTCGATGTCGATCTCGGCACCATGGTGGATCCCGGCATGGTTGAGAGCTTCGATCACCGACAGGTAGGCGTCGGGCAGGCTCACGTACTTGCCGATGAGACCGATCCGTACCGGCGTTGAAGCCTCGCGGACGCGGCCCACAAGCGCCTCCCACTCGGCCAGGTCCACCGTGCGAGCGTCGAGTCCAAGCTGCCGGCACACGACATCGTCGAGACCCTCGTCCTGCAGTATCAGGGGAATCTCGTAGAGGCTGGCCGAGTCGGGACAGGTGATGACCGCCTCCGGCGACACATCGCACAGGTTGGAGATCTTGCGCTCAAGGTCCCTGGTGAGAGGAGTCTCGCAGCGGCACACGATGGCGTCGGGCTGCACGCCCCGCGAGCGAAGCTCGGTCACGGAGTGCTGGGTCGGCTTGGTCTTCTGCTCGCCGGTGGGTCCGATGAACGGCACCAGGGTGACGTGCACGAAGCAGACGTTCTCGCGACCCACGTCCAGCCGGAACTGCCGGATGGCCTCGAGGAAGGGAAGAATCTCGATGTCGCCGACGGTGCCGCCAACCTCGGTGATCACGACGTCGACGTCGTCGCCGGCCAGGCGGGCGATGCGACGCTTGATCTCATCGGTCACGTGGGGGATCACCTGCACGGTGCGGCCGAGGTAGTCGCCCCTGCGCTCGGCGGCGATCACGTCCGAGTAGATCGATCCGGTCGTGCCGTTGGACTCGCATGTGAGGCTCTCGTCGATGAAGCGCTCGTAGTGGCCGAGATCGAGGTCGGTCTCGCCGCCGTCGTCGGTGACGAAGACCTCGCCGTGCTCGAACGGGTTCATGGTGCCCGGGTCGACGTTCAGGTAGGGGTCGAGCTTGAGCATCGTGACCCGCAGGCCCCGGGCCTTCAACAAGCGGCCCAGCGACGCCCCGGTCAGCCCCTTGCCCAGGCCGCTGACGACGCCACCGGTGACGAAGACGTGCTTTGTCATCGGGATCTCACCCTACCGCGATCAACAGGGAACCCGGCGGACGCTCCATCCCGACCGATGTCAGCGGTCATTGAGCCCGAACTTCGTCTTGAGCACCTGATGGAATTTGCGAGTCCCGAAGGTCACCAGACGAGCCGGGTTCCGCGACGCGGAGCAGACCACCTCGTCGTGCTGATTCAGTTCCGCCAGCCGGCGGCCGTCCACCGACAGCACCGCACCCCGATCCGAGAGGACCTCAAGTTGCAGTTGCGTCTCGGGCGCAACCATCACGGACCGGTCGAAGAGCATGTGGGGCGAGACCGGTGTGAGCAGCAGGGCCCGATGGGTGGGATCGATGACGGGTCCCCCGGCGGACAGCGAGTACGCGGTGGACCCGGTCGGCGTGGACACGATGAGGCCGTCGGCCGCGTAGGTGGTGAACTGCTCGCCATTGAACGACACGCCCAGACGCAGGGCATAGGAGGCCGCGGGCCGTTCCACCACAGCCTCGTTCAGCGCGACTCTCCGCTGCCGTCCCTGCCCGCCGCCGGCATTGAACTCCACAGTGAGCAGCATCCGCTCGGAGACACGGTGATCGCCGGCCAACACCCGCTCGATGGCGGAGTGAGCGTCGGCCGGCGCCACTTCGGTGAGGTAGGCCATCCGGCCGAAGTTGACGCCGAGTATCGGAACGCCCGACTCGCCGACGAGTTCGACGGCGCGCAGGATCGAACCGTCGCCGCCGAGGGTCACCACCGCGTCCAGGCCCGCCGCGAACTTTGCCCGATCAACCTGTAGGTCGGGACAGGAAGTCGCGGCCGCTTCCTCGGGAGGCATACAGGCCTGATGACCCTGCGAGGCGAGCCACACGGAGAGATCACGGGCTGCTGCGGCGGCCTCCGGACGGCCCTGGTGAACGATCAGACCGATGACCGCCATCGATCTCAGACCCCTGCAACCCGGACCGCGTCGGCTACGGCCTGATCAACGGCAACGTCGAGCCCTTCCAGACCATCGGCGCCAGGGCGCACATCGGCGTGCAGCAGGAACTCCACATTGCCCTCGGCGCCGGTCAGAGGCGAGACCATGACCCCCATGATGGCGGCTCCGGCGCCAACAACGGCGCGGCACGCTCCGAGCAGCGCCCGTCGCCACACTTCCGGATCCCGGATCACGCCGCGGCCCCGGTCGGCGTCGGCCCGGCCTGCCTCGAACTGGGGCTTCACCAACACGACGATGTCGGCGGTTGCCAGCCGGCAGAGATCAGCCATCACCAGGCGCAGAGAGATGAACGAGACGTCGGCCACGACGAGCTCGGCAGGCCCGCCGATGGCATCCTCGGCGACGTCGCGCACATCGGTGCGCTCGAACGAGGCCACCCTCGCGTCGGCCCGCAGGCGCTCGTGCAGTTGGTTGCGGCCCACATCGATGGCTGCCACGGCTGCGGCACCATGCTGCAGCAGGCAATCGGTGAAGCCCCCGGTCGACGCGCCCACGTCGATGGCCCGGCACCCGGTCGCGGCGATGCCGAATCCGGCCAGCGCGGCTTCGAGCTTGTGCCCGCCCCGGGACACGTAGCGGGGCGGGTCGCCCTTCACCACCACCGGCTCGGCCGGGTCGACCAGGCGCGACGCTTTGGCCGCCACCGATCCGCCCACCGTCACCCGCCGCTCCTCGACGAGCCGCTGGGCCTCGGTGCGGCTGCCGGCCAGGCCGCGGCGCACCATCTCGATGTCGAGGCGCCGGCGCCTGGGTGTCACGAGTACGGCTGCTCAGCCCGCGATGCGGGACTGACGATCCAGCCACCCAAGAGTGAAGGCGTTCCACTCGGCCACCATCTCGTGGAAGGCGATGTGGCTGGAGTGAGGGCCTCGGAAGACGTGCATCGTCGAGCCCTCGATCGCCCGCTGCACTTCGAGCCCGTAGCGGGTCGGCACCTGCCAATCCACCTCTCCCGAGGTGATGAGGGTGGGTACCTCGATTGAGCCGAGGCGGTCGAGCGTGTCGTGGGTCTTGTCGGCGTGGAAGTGGCCGAGCATCCCGGCCTTGGAAGGCGGATGCGGGTTCTCGAGGATGAAGCCCCGCTCGAAGGCCTCCACATCGGCCGGCTGGTCGTTGATGAACGTCGGGCTGGCCACCCACAGCAGGGCGGTCCGGATGTACCCGGCGGGATCGTCGTGGAGGATGTAGGTCTCGTTGGTGTCGATCATCCGGATGAACCACTCGTCGGAGCGGCCCCAGGTGCAGTGCAGTTGCAGGGTGGCCACCAGGCCGGGGTGGTTGATCGCGAGTTCCTGGGCGGTGGCCGACCCGAGGGACAGGCCCGAGACGTGGGCCCGCTCCACCCCGAGGCTGTCGCAGAGCGCGGCCGCGTCGTCGGCCAGGATGCGCATCGAGTATTCGCTGATATCGGCCGGGTGGGTGGACCGTCCAGTCCCCCGGGCGTCGTAGGTGATGACCGTGTAGCGGTGCCGGTAGGCCTCCACCTGGGCGGCCCAGGTGGTGTGATCGGCGGCCGTGCCCATGATGAGCAGCAGGGGGTCTCCGGTTCCCTCGACCTGGTAGTACATCTCTATCCCGGTGGGCAGGTTGACGAAGGGCATCGATGACGTCCTTTCTGGCCTTGGCTCAGCCTGACGCGTGGATGGGCGGCCGCCGGGCCCGGGTGCCCGCGGCCGCTTCGAAACAGGCGCCGACCCTCAGTGCAGTCTCCTCGTCGAACGGCCCGGCCGCGATCTGCAGTCCGATGGGCAGACCGTCACGGTCGAAGCCGGCCGGCACCGACAGGGCGGGCAGGCCGGACAGGTTGAACGGGCCCGTGGTGCGCACGTAGGCCAACGTCACCGGCTCGGCGGAGTCCCCGAACCGGAAGTCGTCGGCATCCTTGGGCGCGGCGGTGGCCGGGAGGGTCGGCGTGATCAGCGCGTCGAGCCGGTTGCGGACGAAAGCCCTCCGCAGGGCCTCGGCGATGGCTCGGCGGGCCTCCAGCGCCTTGAAGTAGTGCTCGGGCTCCAGCATCAGGCCCGCCACCAGCAGGGTGCGGATGCCGGGGTCGATCTGGTCGGGTCGGCTGCGCACCAGTTCCCGGTGGTACGCGCCGGCCTCGGGGGCGACGATCCCGAACTCCGCGGCCAGGCCATGCTCCAGTTCGGCAACCTCCACGCCGACCATGGCCGCACCCTGGCCGCCGAGCAGGTCGGCGGAGGCCGCGAAAGTCTCCGCCACGTCGGGTTGCATGGGTTCGAGCGGGGCACCGCCGAGCACGCCGATCCGCAGCCCATCGACACCCCGGTCCAGGCCGCTGGAGTACTGGGGCACCGGCCTCGACGAGGCCGAGGGATCCAAGGGGTCGGGCCCGGCGAGGACCTCCAGGCTGGCGGCGCAACCTTCGACGGTGGAGGTCAGGGGGCCGAGGTGGTCGAGCGACCACGCCAGCGCGGCCACGCCGGCCCGGGACACCCGCCCGTAGGTGGCCTTCAGCCCCACCGTTCCGCACAGCGAGGCAGGGATGCGGATCGAGCCACCGGTGTCGCTGCCGATGGCCATGGGCACGATCCCGGCCGCGACCGCGGCACCCGAGCCGCCGCTGGACCCGCCGGGAATCCGACTCAGGTCCCAGGGATTGGAGACCGGCGGGCTGTAGACCCCGCAGGCGAGCTCGTGGGTGGTCGTCTTGCCCACGATCACGGCGCCGCCTCGGCGGAGGCGGCGCACCAGCGTGGCGTCGGCCGCGGCGGGGGTCGCCGGGTAGGCGGGCGAGCCGCATCTCGTGGGCATGCCGGCCGCGTCGACTATGTCCTTGATCGCCACCGGCACGCCCATAAGGGGCCCGAGGTCTCGTCCGGCCGCGATCGCCTCGTCGGCGGCGTCGGCCGCTTCGAGGGCGCCATCAGGATCCAGGACGACGAAGGCGGCCAGGTCGCCGTCGAGTGCCGCCGCGGCAGCCAGGCTTGCCTCGGTGAACTCACGGCTGGTCGTGCGGCCCGAGCGCAGCGACCTGCCAGCCTCACCGATGTCGGTCACTGCCCGTTCCGGGGTTACTCGGTATCGCCCGTCGGCCAGCTCGGGTCGAAGGCGGTGGGATCCAGCCCACCGCTCTCCGACAGCAACGCATCCAGGCTCTCACTCTGCGCGATCCGCTCGGCCAGGTCGGCATGCGTGGCCGCCGCGTCGAACACCTCGTGGTCGAGACCGAGTTCTCGCATCCGGGCCGCAGTTTGCTCGACCGGATCGCCGGGGGCGGCGTCACCCACTGCCGGCGCCGATCACCGCTATCACGTCCACCTCCATCTTGAGGCCGGGCAAACCCAGGGCGGCGGCCTGGCACGCGGTCACCGCGGGGAACGGCCGGCCTGCGAACACCTCGCGGCGGATCTCCATCTCCTCGGCGATCTCTCGCACGTCCTGCATGAAGTAGGTGACCTTCACCACGTCGGCAATGGAGCTGCCCGAAGCGCCCAGGACGCTGGCGATGTTGTCCCACACTTGACGGGCCTGCTCCGTGACCGTCTCCCCCACCACTTTGCCGGCCTCGTCCAGGGCGACCTGGCCGGCCAGGTAGAGGGTGTCGCCGGCCCGCACCGCGTAGGAGTACGGCTCCGGCGGCGGGCACAGCCCGGGCACGTCCACCACGGATTCCAGCGGCATCGGCGGTCAATATAGGCTGCCGTCGGTTCGACCGCGAATTGGCAGCCAGGAACGCCCAATAGGGAGTCGACCGCTGCCAATTCCCCAAGTCGACCCGAGCCCGACCGCGAATTGGCAGCCAGGAACGCCCAATAGGGAGTCGACCGCTGCCAATTCCCCAAACCGACGCAGGAGGCCGCCGATGCCCAAGGTCAACGTCAACGGAGTCGAACTCTGGTACCAGTTCAGCGGCGAGGGCGCCACCGTCGTCCAGATCGGCGGAGCCGTCAGCGCCCATGAGGGGTACGCCACCATCACGCCCGGCCTGTCGCAGCACTACCGGGTGCTCGACTACGACCACCGCGGCTACGGGAGCAGCGACCGCCCCGTCCAGCGCTACACGCTCGACACCTGGAGCGACGACCTGGCCGGGCTGATGGACGCGCTGGACCTGGAACGAGCCCACATCCACGGCGGGTCGATGGGCAGCTTCATCGCGGTGAACTTCGCGGCCCGCTATCCCGACAGGGTCGACAAACTGGTCCTCGGGGCCGGAGCCGTGGGCCGGTGCGACCGCATGGGAGTGCTCCAGTTCAGGGTCTGGCAGAGCCTGGCCCGGGCCTACGGGGTGGCGTCGCGGGAGGTGGCCGAGCAGCTGCTCATCGACGCCTTCTCGCGCGCCTTCCTCGACGGCCCCGACGGCGGCGACGGAGCCGTTGACCTGATGCAGGAGATCACCGCCCGCAACGTGGGCACCGATGTCTTCGTCGACGCCTGTCAGGCGATGATCGACACCGATGTCACCGGCCAGCTCCACCGGGTGGCGGCACCGACGCTGGTCATGGTGGGATCGGAGGACGTGCTCACCCCGCTGGATGCCGGGCCGGGCGGAGCCGGCGCCCGGTACGTGGCCGAGAACCTGCCCGACGCCCGGCTGGTCATCTTCGAGGGCAGCGGCCACGGGCACTACGTCGAGCAGCAGGAGGAGTCGCTGGACGCCATCCTGGACTTTCTGGCCGGGTAGAAGAGACTGGCGGCGCGGCTAACCTCGCCCGCGATGGCCGGTTCCAGCGGATATCGCCAGCTTCTGGAGGTAAACGGTCAGCGCCTGCTGCAACGACTGTGGGACCTGGCCGAGATCGGACCGATCCCCGGAGGCGGCAACAACCGCCTCGCCCTGACCGACGCCGACAAGGAGGGCCGCGACCTGGTGGTCACCTGGATGCGCGACCTCGGCCTAGATGTGAGCATCGACACGATCGGCAACGTCGTGGCCGCACAGCAGGACGTGGGCCAGGGGCCTCCGGTGATGATGGGCTCCCACATCGACACCGTCGCCACCGGAGGCAAGTACGACGGCAACCTCGGTGTGCTGGCCGCGCTGGAGGTGATCGAGACCGCGATCGAGAGCGGCATCGACCTCGAGCGCCCGCTGGCCGCGGCCTTCTTCACCAACGAGGAGGGCTCCCGCTTCCCGCCCGACATGATGGGCAGCCTCTGCTACACCGGCGGTCTGACCGTCGAGGAGGCCATGTCGACCACCGACGCCGACGGCGTCGCGGTCGGGGACGAATTGGACCGCATCGGCTACCGGGGCCCGGTGCCGTGCCCGGGACCGGCTCCCTACGCCTTCGTGGAGCTCCACATCGAGCAGGGGCCAGTGCTGGAGCGCGACGGCATGCGCATCGGTGCGGTCACCGGCGTCCAGGGCATCTCCTGGACCGAGGTGAATATCACCGGCCAGTCGAACCATGCGGGCACGACCCCGATGAGCATGCGGCGCGACGCAGGGCTGGCCGCGGGCGAGCTGGTGGTGGCGGTGCGGCGCATCGCCGACGAGATGGGCGGCACCCAGGTGGGAACGGTAGGGGCCCTGAGGCTGCACCCCGACCTGGTGAACGTGGTGGCGGCCCGGGCCAAGCTCATCATCGACCTGCGCAACACCGACGACGACGATCTGCAGTCGGCCGAGCGGCGCCTGCTGACCGAGATAAGGCGAGTAGCCGACTCCGAGGATGTCGAGATCGACACCAAGTGGGTGGCCCGGTTCGAGCCGGTGGTGTTCGATCCCCGGGTCGTGGAGCTGGTCGAGTCCAACGCCTCGGCGTTGGGGCTCTCGGTGCGGAGGATGCCCTCGGGAGCGGGACACGACGCCCAGATCCTGGCCGGGGTGTGCCCGGCGGGCATGGTCTTCGTTCCCAGCGTGAAGGGCATCAGCCACAATCCAGCCGAGTACACCGAGCCCGACGATCTCATTGCCGGAGCCAACGTCCTGCTCAACACCGTGGTCACTCTGGCCACCGAGGGAGTCTGAGGCCGGCGATGGCGGTACGGGCGACCTTCACGGGCTGGGGCAAGTGCGTGCCCCCGGTGAAGCTCACCAACGCCGACCTCGAAGAGTTGGTCGACACCGACAACGACTGGATCGTGGAACGCACCGGTATCCACGAGCGCGGCATCTCCCATGTGGAGACCACCGACCTCGCCGAGGTGGCCGCCCGGCGGGCGCTGGCCGCGGCCGGCCTGGAGACCACCGACATCGACATGCTGATCCTGGCCACCGTCACTCCCGAGATCACCTGCCCGAGCAACGCCTGCGTGCTGCAGGAGCGCCTCGGGGCGGTCAACGCGGCCGCGTTCGACCTCAACGCGGCGTGCAGCGGGTGGATCTACGGCACGGCCACCGCGTCGTCGATGATCACCGGGGGGTTGGCCGAGAGGGTGCTGCTCGTCGGGGCCGAGAAGCTGCACTGGGTGATGGACTACTGGGACCGGGCCACGTGCATCCTCTTCGGGGACGGCGCGGGCGCGGCCGTGCTCGAGCCTTCAGCGGACGGCGACGGGGTGCTGGGCACCGACCTGGGCGCCGACGGCGTGGCCGGTCGCACAATGGTGTTCCCCACTCTTGGCACCCGCGGCCGGCTGAGCAATGTCCGGGATCCGTTCCTGCACCGCCTGCACTTCGACGGCCAGGCCGTGTTCAAGATCGCGGTCCGCGGCATTGAAGGGTCGGTCCGCCGGGCTGTGGACCGTGCCGGGCTCGCCCTCGACGACGTTGACGCGGTGATCCCCCACCAGGCCAACGAACGGATCATCTCGGCCGCAGCCCGACGCCTGGGAGTAGACGCCGACCGCGTGATGCTCAACATCGCCACCCACGGCAACTCCGCGGCGGCCTCGGTGCCGATGGCTCTGTCCGACGCCCTCGACGCCGGGCTGATCCAGCCGGGCTCCATCGTGGTGCAGACCGCGTTCGGTGGGGGCGTCACCTGGGGGTCCACGGTGACGCGTTGGGGCGAGCGGGTCGAGCCCCTCGGCCACTGCGATCTCGAGCTGCCTCCGTGCGACGAAACCGTCTTCGACCTGCTGGCCTCCAACCGCGACTTCTACGCGCCGCTGCACGCCCACAGCCGAGCGGACTGAGACTGGTTATTACTGCTATTGTCGCGGCCGGTCTTGACCCATTCCTAGACACAAGGGGGCCCCGCATGAGTCCGATTCGACGACGCGGTTTGAAGCTGGCCGGAGTCGCGCTGGCGTCCGCAGCGCTTCTGGTGGCCCTGCCGGCCGTCGCTCTGGCCGACACAGCACAAGGCGAGTCATCGGGCTTGCCGCGCGAGGAGCTGCAGTTCATCCTGAACACCTTCGCCTTCCTGATCTGGGGCGCTCTGGTGATGTGGATGTGCGCCGGCTTCACGATGCTGGAGTCGGGCGCGGTCCGCACCAAGAACGCCTCGATGATCTGCCTCAAGAACATCGGCATCTACTCGATCGCCGGCCTGGCCTACTACTTCATCGGCTACAACCTGATGTACGTCGACGTCGGCGACGTGATCGGCTCGTTCCAGTTCCTCTACGGGCCGTCGGACGCCGAGCTGGGCCTGCTCGACGGTGCGACCGAACACCTCGGTGACGTCGTCGGCAACGGCTACGCGGTCATGTCGGACTGGTTCTTCCAGATGGTGTTCGTGGCCACCGCGGCATCGATCGTGTCGGGGGCCATCGCCGAGCGGATCAAGATGTGGGCGTTCTTCCTGTTCACCCTGATCCTGACCGCCTTCATCTACCCGATCGTCGGATCCTGGTACTGGGGCGGCGGCTGGCTGGCCGAGCAGGGGTTCGTGGACTTCGCCGGATCCACCATCGTTCACAGCACCGGCGGCTGGGCCGCTCTGGCCGGCGTGCTGATCATCGGGCCGCGGCTCGGCAAGTTCCGCAAGAACGGCACGGTCAAGCCCACCCCGCCCTCCAACGTGCTATTGGTGACCCTGGGCGTGCTGATCCTGTGGCTGGGCTGGTTCGGTTTCAACGGCGGGTCGCAACTGGCGTTGGGCAGCGCGGCCGACGCGGTGGCCATGAGCAACATCCTGGTCAACACCAACCTGGCCGCGGCTGCCGGGGTAGTGGCCGCGCTGGTCGTCTCACGGCCGATCTTCGGTCGCATGGACCTGTTCGCGGGCCTCAACGGAGCGCTGGCCGGGCTGGTCTCGATCACCGCCGCGCCCGACATCACCGAGCACTGGTGGGCGGTCATCATCGGCGCCATCGGCGGCGTGATCTGCACCGCGGCCATCAAGGCTCTGGAGAAGCTGAAGATCGACGATGTGGTGGGAGCCATCCCCGCCCACCTGGTGTGCGGCATCTGGGGGACGCTGGCGGCATGCATCGCGGGCGGCGCCAACTTCGGCACGCAGCTGCTCGGCGTGGTGACCATCGGCGCCTTCGTGTTCATCGCCTCTCTGATCGTGTGGAAGCTGATGGACATGGTCATGGGCCTGCGGGTCCCCAGGGAGGCGGAGCGTCTGGGCCAGGACACCGCCGAGCTGGGAATCGAGACCTATCCCGAGTTCGTGCTCATGCCCGAGGAATTCGACGACTGACCGCGCCGGCAACCGCAGCATCTTCCGAAGGCGGCCTCGGCCATGGCTGAAGCGCTAGGTTTCGGATATGGCTGAAGCGCTAGGCATCGAGCATCTCACGGAGCTCTCCGACGGGGAGGCGGTCTGGGCGTTCTTCACGCCGCTGATCATCTTCGCCGTGTTCTTCGTTCTGCAGATCATCCTGCCCGCGAGGCGGGTCACCGGCTACGTCAAGGACCGCGAGACCGGTGAGCCCCGCAACTACCGGTTGAACGGCCTGCTGGTGTTCGTGATCGCGCACCTCGTGTGGGCATTCGAGATCGGCGGGCTGCCCCGCGACTGGTTCTACCGGTCGTCACTGTGGGCGGTGGTCGGGGGCACCGTGTTCTGCGCGATCTTCGCAGTGTGGTCGGTGTTCACCCAGCCCAAGGGCGAGATCGCCAACCCGTGGCTGGCGCTGTGGGAGGGCCGGTCCCAGGAGCTGCAGCTGTTCAACAACCGCATCGACATCAAGATGTGGTGGTACGTGGTCGGCGGGACGATGCTGTCGCTCAACGCCCTGTCGGGGGCGGCCTGGCACCACGGCCAGTTCGGCGGCGACGCCAACCCGGGCATCTACCTGTACGCCGCCTTCTGGACGTTCTACACCTTCGACTACTTCATCTGGGAGCGGGTCCAGCTCTACACCTACGACCTGATCCACGAGCACATCGGCTTCAAGCTGTGGTGGGGCGGCCTGGTGGCATACGGGTGGCTGTTCATCCTGCCGCTGTGGGGCATGGCCGCTCACCCCGATCCCGGGTTCTCGACCGGATTGACGTACCTCTGGCTCATCGGAGTGTCGGTGCTGTTCCTGGGCGGTTGGACCATCGGGCGGGGAGCCAACCTGCAGAAGTACACGTTCAAACGCTGGCCGGACCGCAAGTTCCTCTGGGTCGAGCCCTCCTACATCGAGGCCGGAGAGCGCAAGATCCTCACCAGCGGATGGTGGGGCGTCGCCCGCCACTTCAACTATCTGGGCGAGGGGATCCTGGCCATCTCGTTCGCCCTGGTGTTCGGCCACCCCGGCAACCTGTGGGCCTGGACCTACTCCATCTTCGTGATCTCGTTCTTCACCGTCCGGCAGCGCTTCGACGAGAGGGAGTGCGCCCAGAAGTACGGACCCGAGAAGTGGGCCGAGTACCAGGAGCGGGTGCCCTACCGGATCTTTCCCAAGATCTACTGAGCGCTCCCATACCGGGCGCGCCGGCTCCCGGCTATCAGCCGCCTAGGTAGGCGGCCCGGACGGCCGGGTGCGCCCGGATCTCCGCGGGAGATCCGACGGCGATGACCGAGCCCTGGTCGAGGCAGTAGACCCGGTCGCAGAGGTTGGTGATGAAGGCGAGGTCGTGGTCGATCACCACCACGCCGCAGCCCAGCACGTCGGCGATGCGGCGGATCTGGTCGACGATGATCACCGACTCCAGTTCCGAGAAGCCCGAGGTGGGCTCGTCGAGGAGCAGGAACCCGGGGGCCTGCGCCGCGGCCCTGGCTAGCTCCAGGCGCTTGGAGGCGCCGTAGTCGAGGGCCCGGGCCCGCACGTCGGCGATGTCGGCGATCCCGCACAGCCCGAGCAGTCCCGCCGCGGTCTGCTCGGCTCGCCGGGCCGAACGGGTGCCGACGAGTGCGGCCACCTCGACGTTCTCCCGCACGCTCAGAGCCTCGAACAGCCGCAGGTTCTGGAATGTGCGGGCCAGGCCGCGCCGGGCCAGCCGGTAGGGCGGCAGCCCCGCGATGTCGTCGCCTTCGAGGCTGATCTGGCCCTGGGCTCCGACCACGCCGGTGATGACGTTGAGCATCGTGGTCTTGCCCGCGCCGTTGGGTCCGATGAGCCCCACCACCCGCCCGCTGCCGGCGAGGAAGTGGGCGTTGTCCAGACCCCGCAGGCCGCCGAAGTCCACAGTGACGCCGGCTGCGGCCAGCCGGGACGGGGCGGGCTGGCCCGGTGCGGGCTGGGGCGGGGCGGCTCCGGTGGCTTCTGGCGGTGCCGCATCGGGCTGTGGCCGCTTGACTAGCCGCGGTCCGAGCCAGCCGGCCAGCTCCCAGTCGTCGAGCAGTCCCCTCGGCCGCAGGACCATGAAGCCGAGCATCGAGGCACCCAGAACGAGGTCCGACAGGCCCGGGCGCAGGATCACGTCGAACGGCCCGGGGTCGACGTCGGGCCCCGACACCACCCGGGCGGTCTCGAGCAGCGCGGTGATCACCACGGTGCCGAGGGCGGCGCCGGTGATGCTGTTGCGGCCTCCGACGACCAGCATCGTGATGGTCAGCAGCGTGTAGTCGATGAAGAACCGCTCGGGCGAGATCGTTCCGGTGAGCCAGACCCGCAGCGACGCCCCGACCGCGACCACCGCCACCGACAGCAGCAGGGCCCACATCTGGTGAGTGGCGGGATGGATGCCCAGGCTGCGAGCCGCCACGCCGTCCTCGCGCACAGCCCGTGCGAGGCGGGCCGAGCGCGACCGGCGGTAGATCCCGGCCACCAGAAGGGCGACGACGAGCGCCGCGTAGGCGTAACCCCGGCCGGCCATGGCGGTGCCCGGGCGGAAGCTCAGTCCGGCCCGGTTGCCGCCGGTCAGGTCGGTCCAGTTGACGGCCAGCTCGAAGGTGGCGAACAGCAGCGACAGCGTGATGACGGTGGGGGCGATGGCGCCCGACGCCGCAGCCGAGCGCACCAGCCCGAGTCCGACGACGGCGGCCACGGCCACGGTCAACACCACCGCGACGGCGATCGCCGCGGCCGGATGCACTGTCAGGTCCACCAGCCCGAACGGGGCATCGGGCACCAGGCGGGCCTTGCGATCGGTGTCGATGGCGAACAGCACGAAGGCGTACCCGGCGACCGCTCCGAAACCGACGTGGCCGAACGACAGGATCCCGGTGTTGCCGATGAAGATCTGCATCCCCACCACGACGGTGGCGTTGATGAGTAGCGATGTGAACAACCGCTCGGAGGCTGCGTCGCCCATTCCCCAGACATAGACGAGCCCGACGGCGGCGACCGCGGCGAACAGCACGCCGCCGGCCGCCATGTCGGGAACGAGCCGTTGAGCGAGCCGGACGGTCACACCCGCTCCGCGGCGGCGGTTTGGAGCATCCCGGCCGGCCGGAAGATGAACAGCAGCGCGATCAGCACGAACACGATCCCGTTGACCATGCCGTCGACCTCGTCGGGCAGCCGCGAGACGAGCTGCACCTCGATCACGCCGAGCACGAGGCCGCCGACCACCGCTCCCTGGAGCCGGCCCAGGCCGCCGATGAGGGCCGCCAGGACGCCCTTGAGCATGGGGATGAGTCCGGCCGAGGGCGCGGCCCGGCCGGTTCTCATCAACAGCAGCACCGCGGCGACCCCGGCCAGCAGCCCAGCCAGCGCGAAGGCGGAGCGGATCACGAGGTTGCTGCGGACGCCGAGCATCTGGGCGGTGTCGAAGTCCTCCGCGGCGGCCCGGATGGCCATCCCGTAGACCGTCCTGCGCAGGACGGCCAGGGTCCCGAGCAGCGTGGCCACGGTGACGGCGATCACCGCGACGTCGACCACCTCGACCCGCACTCCGCCCACCGACACCGTGTTGTTGATCCAGCTGGGCCGGTCGAAGGCCCGGGCGCTGGCCGACACGTACATGACGAAGCCGGCCTGCACCACGAAGTGCACGCCGAACGACATGAGCAGCATGGCGAAGTCGCTGGCACCCCGCACCCACCTGAACGCCACCAGCTCGAGTGCCACCGACGTGGCGATGGAGGTGGCCACGATGACCGGCACGAGCATCCACCAGTCCAGCCCGATCAAGGTCAGCCCGTACGCTACGTAGGCGCTGACGGTGATGAGCTCGCCGTGGGCGAAGTTGATCATGCGCATCACCCCGAAGGTCAGGCCGATCCCCAGGGCCAGCAGGGCGTACTCGCTCCCCAGGCCGAGACCGTCGATCAGCTGCTGGATGAGCTCGACCATCACATCGGCGCCTGTCGCGTGCGCTCGACCATTACGTACCGTTGCCGAGGAACGCCTCGAAGAGGTCCTCGCGGGCCGCCAGCTCGCCGGCCGGGCCGCTGGCGACGATGTCGCCGCTGCGCATGATGTAGGCGGTTCTGGCCATCTCCAGGAGGCGGTGGGCGTCCTGCTCGACGACAAGCAGGGTGGTCCCCGCGGCGGCCAGTTCGCCGAGCAGTTCGAACACCTGGCTGCGCATTAGGGGCGCCAAGCCGAGGGCGGGTTCGTCCATCAGCAGTACGCTCGGGCGGCTCATCAGCGCTCGGGCGATGGCCAGCTGCTGGGCCTCACCGCCTGACAGCAGGCCTGCGGGCACAGACCGCTGCCGGCCGAGCACCTCGAAGCGCTCCATCAACTCCGCAGCGAGCCGGCGGCGGGCGCGCCGGCCGGTGAGGATCCCCGCCACGAGCAGGTTCTCCTCGGTGGTCAGCCCGGTCAGGATCCGGCGGTGCTCGGGGACCAGCGCGATGCCGGCCCGCAGCATCCGCTGTGGGGACCATCCGGTGACGTCGGTCCGGTGCCAGCGGATGGTGCCGCCGCTGGGGGCGTGCAGCCCGATGATGGCGTTGAGGAGGCTGCTCTTGCCGGCTCCGTTGGGGCCGATGAGGGCGACCGTCTCGCCTTCGGGCACCGACATCGAGGCGCCGTGAACCGCCCGGACGCTGCCGTAGCCAACCTCCACCCTGTCGAGGGTCAGCACAGCGTCCGGGCGGTCCAGAATTCGGCCCGATTCCCTCAGCCGTAGACCGCGGCGAGGGTCGGCTGACCGTTCACGACCTCGTGCACGTACACGGGCGTGTTGGGCGACCCTCCGCCGTCGTAGGTCAGCACGCCGGTCAAGCCGTCGACGCCGGTCCCCGCGATGATGGCCTCGCCGACGGTAACGGGGTCGAGCGAGCCGGAGCGGATGACGGCGTCAGAGATCACGAGGATGGCGTCGGCGGCCAGCGCCGAATACGACTCGCTCTCGATGACGCCGCCCTTGACGGCCTCGTAGCTGGCCAGGAAACGCACCATCCGGCCGTCGGGATCGGGGAAGGTGTGCGAGGTGTGGAAGAACCCCTCCACGCCGTCGACGAAGTAGCCGCCGGTGGCGGTGAAGGCGTCGGCCACCAGCATCTCAGCACCGACCTCGGCCTCGCTGAGCTGGGCGCCCAGGATGGCGGCCTGGAAGGCCAGAAGCGCCGAGTACACGACGTCGGGCTGGGGGTCCAGGCCAGCGATCTCGTTGACCTGGGCCGAGAAGTCGGTGGTCTGGGCGGGCACGAACGGGTAGTCGCCGAGCACCTGCCCGCCGAGCGACTCGTACTCCTCCGTGAAGACCTCCACGACGTAGCCGAAATAGGGCCCCGGGACGCTGAAGGTGACCGCCGTCATCCAGCCCTTCTCGATGGCGAACTGCGCGGCCGCCACGGCCTGGGCGGTGTCGGTGAACGAGGCCAGCAGCGACAACTGCTCGGGGTCGGCCAGCAGCGGCTCGGTGGACGACACCGAGATGGTCGGCACCCGGCCGGCGGTCACCTGGAGGATGGCCTGGTTGACGTCGAAGAAGGCGGGGCCGAGGATGGCGGTGACGTTCTCGTCGAGCAGCTCCTGGGCAACCCGGCCGGCGGTCTCGGGGTCCCCCTCGATGTCGCGGATCACCATCTCGACCGGATGGCCGTCGACGCCACCCCAGCAGTTGAGGAGCTCGACGAAGTACTCGGCCGCCTTGGCCGCCGGGATGTCCACGAAGCCTCCGAGGTCGGAGAAGTCGGCGGCATAGCCGATCCGCAGCGGCTCCCCCTGCGGCGCCGGGCTGCAGTCCGACAGGTCGGCGGCCAGAATGGCGTCGACGTCGAGCTCCATGGGCGCGGCGGGCTCAGGCTCGGGCTCGGGTTCTGCAGCCTCAGGCTCGGTCTCAGGCTCCGGAGCCTCAGGCTCGGCCGGCTCGGGGTCCGGGGCCGGCTCAGGCGCCTCGGTCGGTGCCGGGGCCGCGGTGGTGGCCGGCGCCTCGGCGTCGCCCTCGTCGTCGCCGCACGCGGCGGCCACAAGCGCCAGTGCCAGCACTGCGGCGAGGATCCGGAAGAGTCTCTTCCTGGTGGTGTTGGTTGTCATGGATTCCCCCCTTGTGGGTCTCACAAGCTGTTGTCGACTAGGTCGTTGTCAAGAACTCGCTGACGAGCCGGTTGAACCGGTCCGGGTTCTCGATGAACATGAAGTGGTTGCCGCCCTCGCCGGCCGGGATGGACTCGAACCGCGCGCCGGGGGTCTGCTCGGCGGCCCAGCGGGTGGCCGAGATCGGTATGAACGACCCCTCACCGGCGATGTAGAGGGAAGGCCGGTTGATCCGGGGCGGCACGTCGCGCCAGTCGGCCAGAATGTCGGTGAAGAACTCCCTGGCCGACAGCGGCCCCGGCATGCGTGCGTTCTCGGCCAGCAGCCAGGCCTTGTCCTCGGTGGAGATGTTCTCGGTGACCATCCCGTCAAGCAGGCCGGGCACGACCTGGGCCGCCGCGCCCGCGGTCAAGCCGTTGAAGACCCCGAAGAACGCGTCGGGGCTGAGGATCGCCCCGTAGTCGGCAACCTGCCGCTCCGTGAAGGCGGGGTTGGCGATGGGGTGGGTCATCATGTCGACGAACACGGCCCTGTCGATGCCTTCGCCCGCGAACAGATCGAAGTACGACCACAGCACGCAGCACCCCATCGAGTGGCCGAGCACGTGGGCGGGCTGTTGGGCCACCTTGTCGATGACAGTCCGGAGGTCCATTGCGTAGCGGGCGATGCGGTAGCCGTGCTCGGGACGCTCCGAGTCGCCGTGGCCCCGCAGGTCGAACGTGATGACCCTGAAGCGGTCGCTCAGGCCCGCCACCTGCCGCTCGAACAGCGCTGCGGTCTGGTTCCATCCGTGGACCAGAATCAGTGGGTGGCCGGTGCCGGCCACGTCATAGCTCAGCTCGACGCCGTCATTCGTGGTCAGTGTTGCCATGGCTCGACTCCTCGAGGTCATTGGATGCCCCAAGCCGCGCGGCGCGGGATCTGGAACAATCCATGGCAATCGCTCGAGGCCGGCGCGGCTATCCGCCGAGCGCCCGGTCCTGTCCGTCAAACGTCCGCTGCTGTCCAGATCGGGGGTTTCTTTGTCCGTTTTGCGCAGCCGACCCTGGACAGGACGGCTGCGAGGGCCGTACTGTCGGTTGCATGCGGGACGCGGCGACGTTCCAGCGGTACACGAACATCGACCACCAGGCCGAGCAGCTAACCGGCTTCGACCAGGCCTACCAGCAGTTGGACGGCGGCTCCTACGACGGCGCGTTCCTGGCCTGCGACAGCGACGAGGTGGGATTCTTCGTCGAGCGCACCAACCGGCGGCTCGGCCAGCAGGGCGCTGGGCCGGCCGGTGTCATCAGCGCGGTGGTGCTGCTCAGCGACTTCGGCCACACGCTCTCGAACGGCTCACCGTTCACGATGGACGATGTGCTCCTGGTGGGTCCCGGCGGCGCCTACGAGGCCGTGGTCGACGCGGGGGTGGAGCCGGCCGTGTTCAGCGTGTCGCTGGAGTCCACCACCGCGCTGCCGCTGCGGCGCCTGTCGAGCCAGCAGGCAGGGCGGATCCGCCGGATCGCCGATCCTGAGCTCAGCCGGAAGTTCCGGGCGGTGGCGGCCAACATCCTGCGGTCCTGGGATCCGTCCTCCCAGAGCATCTCGGTGCCCCGGGCGGTCGTGCACGGGCTGATGCTCGAGCTGCTCACCGCGCCGAGCGCGGCGCAGGGATCGTCACACAGCTCGATCCAGCTCTACCGGGCGGCCCGCGACGTGATGATCGATGGGCTCGCCGAGCCGCTGACGATTCCCGAGGTCGCCTCGCGGGTGGGGACGTCGCGCCGCACGCTCGAGCAGGCCTTCGACAAGTGCGCATCGGTGAGCCCGGCCCGGTTCCACAAGCTGCTCAGGCTCAACAACGCCCGCCGGCTGCTCGAGAGCGGCCGGCACTCGGTGAGCCGGGCGGCCACCAGCAGCGGCCTGCATCATCTCGGCCGCTTCTCGAGCGAGTACCACGATCTCTTCGGCGAGTTGCCTTCGGAGACGGCCAGGCGGTCCAGAGTCCTGATCGTGGATCCCGACCGCCGCCATCTGAGCGGCTGATCCTACCCGGGCCCGGGGCCTCTCGGCGTGCCTCGTTGCGCGTTCGACCCTCAGGCCGCGTCTGCTCGGGGGGCGGGCTCGGGGACGGTCCAGTCCTTCGGCATAGCGGAGAAGTCGAAGAACGGCTCGTGGTCGTCCTCCGCCACCGCGTCGGCGATCTGGGCGTAGAACCCCTTCCCGGTCTCGGCCGCGAAAGTGATGGCCACCTCGTCGCCGGCTCCGGCCTCGGGGCGCTGCACGTACTCCGGGAACGGCACCTCGTCCGCCCCGCCCTCGGCGTAGCCCCGGGCGAAGAGCTGCTCGAGCACGCCGAACCCATCGTGACGCACCAGCTTCGGGCCGCGCACCGATCCTCCCATCTGCTGGACGTGCGCAGTGAAGGTGTCGAGGTCATGGGTCTCATAAGCGACGTGCTGGCATGAGTGGTCGCCGTGGCGCTCGGTGAAACTGGTCACCTGCGAGCGCTCGGCCCGATCGATGCCTTCGATCAGAGCCACCCCGAAGCCTCCGAAGTCGATGCACCAGAGCTTCATGCTCGAGGCGGGATCGTCGGGGCGCACATCGTCGATCCGGTTGATGAGCGTGCCGCCCTCGACCTCGATGTGGAACCACGCCCACCGCTCGATCGAGCCTTTCTCGCAGGCGTAGGTGATGTGATCGACCTTCTTGAGATGTGCCATGGCCCGGCCTCCCTGTACTGCGGCTGATAAATGAGTCGGCCTGTATAGGAGCAAACTGTTCACTAGATATCAAGAACTATGAACAGTATTTCTAGAATTCATCAGACAGCTGACTATTATGACGGTAGGAGAGGCTCTAGACATGCCCGAGAGACGCGATTTGCACATGCCGCTGGACGACATTGATCGCAGGCTGATCGGCGTGCTGCGCCGCCGGCCCCGCAGCAGCGTGTCGGAGATGGCCCGGCTGACGGGCCTTGCCCGGGGGACGGTGCACGACCGCATCAGGCGCCTGGAGGCCCGGCGGGTGATCGTCGGCTACGGGCCCGACATCGAACCGCGCTCGGCCGGGTTCGGCGTCTGCGCCTTCAGTACGCTCACCATCGCCCAGGGAGCGCACGAGAGCACGGTCCGGGCTCTGTCCGAGATCGACGAGATCCTCGAGATCCACACCGTGACCGGGCGGGGCGACCTGCTCGTGAAGATCGTGGCGACCACCAACGACGATCTCCACGGGACCCTCCAGCGGATCGCCGCCATCGACGCGGTCCGACGGACCGAGACACTGCTCGCCCTGCACACCGGCCTGCTGCGCAACGTCGCCGACCTCGTCGCTGCGGGCACTTCATCATGACCGGCAGCGGGTTCTGCGGTGGAGGTGAGGGGATTCGAACCCCTGGCCTCCTCGATGCGACCGAGGCGCTCTAGCCAACTGAGCTACACCCCCGCGGCCGGCGAGTTTACCGGCGCGGCTCTGGGTTCGACGCGTCCTCCGAGACCATCACACCCGGCCTCACCTGCGGACGTGTCAGCCGTTGGCGACCTGCCCCAGAGGCGTGGCCACGGCGTCGCCCGAGGCGGGCCGGTCGGGATAGAGCACCCGCACATCGGCCAGGTTGATGGCCGGCGGCTGCTGGCGGTGGATCGAGCCGAGGGCGAACAGCAGCAGTACCACGTCGACCATCACGTGGACGGCCAAGGCAGTCGGCCCAAGAACGGGGACGGCCAGTAGGGACGCGAGAGCCAGGGCGGCGAGCATCGTGGCCACATGCTGGCGTCGGCGATGGGCCTGCTCTGGGGTCCGGGGCAACTCCCACAGATCCCCCCGTGATCTTGAATCCTCCTCAAGGCTCCTGATGGAGACCGTCCCGGAGGCCAGAGCATCGAAGGACGGGGTGAAGCCGTCCAGGTCGTCGCGGCGAGCCGGCCGGGACGCCCGCTTGTCCCGGAACCACAGCGCGAAATAGCCCAGCCAAGCCGTCGCCAATACCGTCAGTACGATCAGAGTCACGGGTCGAATTTCCTCCTCGTTTGCACGAATCGAATCGCCGAAAGTGCTGCGAGTGCGCCTAGGGCGCCCCGCCCGCCGCTTCGATGACCCGTACATGCAGACGACGGCCCAACAAGGATGGCACCGATGACAAGCCAAGTGGTGGATGTCTAACGGAAGGGTTCAGGAGTCCTCGCGCCGGTAGGTCCCGGACCGGCCGCCGGACTTCTCCCACAGGGCGATGTCGCCGATCGTCATAGACCGGTCCATCGACTTGCACATGTCGTAGATGGTCAGTGCGGCCACGCTGCACGCGGTCAGCGCCTCCATCTCCACGCCGGTCCGGTCGACCGTCTCCACCCGCGCCTCGATCCCCACCGAGTCGTCGCCCACCTCGAAGTCAACCGCGACGGAGCTCACCGACAGGCCGTGGCACAAGGGGACGAGTTCGGAGGTCCGCTTGGCGGCTTGGATCCCGGCCACCCGGGCCACGGCCAGCACATCGCCCTTGCCGATCTCGCCGGCCCGCAGCGCCGCGGCCACGTCGGGCTCCATGCGCACCCTGCCGCGGGCCACGGCCCGGCGGTGGGTCGGCTCCTTCGACGACACGTCCACCATTCGAGCCCGGCCCTGCGGATCGAGATGGGTGAAGCCCATCGACTGCCTCTAGCCGCCGATCTGCGACATCGATCGGCGGGGCTTGATGAAGTTGACCCGGTTGATCTGGTGGCCCGCCCATTTCGACGCCACCGACCCCTCCAGGGCGACCCCGATCTCGTCGTCGCTCGCTCCCGACCGCAGCAGCGCCCGCACATCGGTCTCGGTCACCGCGAACAGGCAGTTGCGGAACTGCCCGTCGGCGGTGAGGCGCACCCGGTCGCACGTCGAGCAGAACGAGTCGCTGACCGACGCCACGATCCCCACCGACCCCGATCCGTCGGCGAAGCGGTAGCGGGTGGCCGGGGCCGACGTCCGCTCGACCGGCTCCACCGGACAGGCGTCGGTGACCCGAGCCAGGATCTCATCCACCCCGACCACCAGGTCGTTGGTCCAGATCCCGTCGGCGTCGAGGGGCATGAACTCGATGAAGCGGACCTCGACGCCCTTGCGCCGCCCGAAGTCGACGAAGTCGGCGATCTCGTCGTCGTTGAGTCCCCGCATGACCACGCAGTTCACCTTCACCGGATCGAACCCGGCGGCGATGGCTGCGTCGATGCCGTCGAGCACCCGATCAAGGCTGTCGCGCCGGGTCAGCTCAGCGAAGCGGGAAGCCTGAAGCGAGTCCAACGACACGTTCACCCGGCGCAGGCCGGCGGCCCGCAGATCCCCGGCCAGCAGAGGCAGCGACACCCCGTTGGTGGTCATGGCCAGATCAGTGTCCAGCTCAGCCAGCATCTTGACCAGCACCGGCAGATTGGCCCTCACGGTGGGCTCGCCGCCGGTGAGCCGGATGCCGTTGACGCCGTAGCGCTCGACCATGATCCGAGCCAACCGGGCGATCTCCTCGAAGGTCAGCAGGTCGTCGCGGGGCACCCACTCCAGTCCCTCGGCGGGCATGCAGTAGGTGCACCGGAAGTTGCAACGGTCGGTGACCGAGATCCGCAGGTCCCGGTGAACCCGCCCGAAGCTGTCGACGAGTTGGGCCGCCATCAGCCCGCAGGCTACCCGCCCGCGCCGAGGCCGATCACACTCAGAGCAGGATCACGTCCACCGGGTCGCCCTCGCCGGCCGGCGAGCCGTCGGGCACCACGGCCAGGGCGTCGGCCCGGGTCATGGCCGCCAACTGATGGGAACCCTGCCCGCCCGAGCGCCTCACCCGCAGCACGCCCTGATCATCACGCCGGGCGGCAACCCTCACATAGTGGGTCTTGCCGTCGCTGCGATGGCCGAGGTCGCCGTCGCTGACCGCCCGCACCAGCGCCGGCCCGAGATCGTCGGGGCCGTGGCCCGCCATGACCCGCAGCCCGGGCTTGGCCATTAGCTCGAAGCTCACCATCGACGACACCGGATTGCCGGGCAGGCCGAACACCGGGACGCCGTCGACGATCCCGAAGGCGAACGGTTTGGCCGGCTTGATGGCGATCTGCATCCACCTCATGTCGCCGATGCGGTCGAGCACCACCTTCACGTAGTCGAAGTCGCCCATGGACACGCCCCCCGACGACAGCACCGCGTCGCAGCGGGCGGTGCCGTCGCGGAACAGCCGCTCGATGTCTGCAGGGTCGTCGCGGGCGATGCCCAGGTCCACCCCCTCGAAGCCGGCCTCGGCCACCAGGCCCAGCAGCGTGCGGCGGTTGGTGTCTCGGATCTGGCCCCGGCGCAGCGGCCCGGCCACATCCGCGAGCTCGTTGCCGGTTGAGAGCACCCCCACCCGGGGGCGGGGGTGGGCCGAGACCTCGTAGGCACCCACCGCGGCCAGCAGGCCCACCCGGCCCGGGGTCACCACCGTGCCCGGCTCCAGGACCTGCTCGCCCTCGGCCACGTCCTCACCGGGATGGCGGATGTGGTTGCCCGGCTTCACCCTGGCCTCCACCAGAACCCGGTCCTCGGAGCGGTCTAGGCGGCGAGTCAGCTCGACCTTGACCACAGCGTCGGCGCCGTCGGGAATGGGCGCGCCGGTCATGATGCGGGCCGCCTGACCCGCGCCGACACGGAGGGACCCGTCATCGCCGGCGCCGATGGTTCCGACCACGTCCAGCTCGACGGGCGCGCCCCGGGTGTCGTCGGCCCGCAGGGCGTACCCGTCCATGGCGGTGTTGGCGAAGCCGGGGATCGGCTCGGAGGAGAACACGGGCTCGGCCAGCACCAGGCCCAGCGCCTCGGCAAGATCGAACCGGCGGGCGGGCAGGGCCTCTACCCGCTCCAGCACATGGGCCCGGGCCTCGTGCAACGGGATCAACTCTTCAACTTCCTTTCGGTGCCGCGCAACAGCCGCACGATATTGCCGTGGTGGCGCATAGCCATCACCCCCATCACCACCGCGGCCACTATCACCTCGGTAGCAGGCCACCCGAACACCAGCGCCAGCACCGGGTAGGTCACGCCCACGCTCAGCGAGCCCAGCGCGGCCACCCGGGTCAACCGCACCATGCCGAAGAACACGACCACGCAGATCACGCCGATGAGGGGATCGAGGACGATGCCGCCACCACCCGCGGTGGCCATGCCCTTGCCGCCCCTGAACCGCCTGATGGCCGGCCACACATGGCCGGCCACCGCACCGATCCATGCGGCCATCGCCTCGGGCCGGTCCCACAGCAGCAGGGCCGCTCCGACCGGCGCAGCGCCCTTGGCCATATCGCCCAAGGCCACGGCCACGCCGGCGAGGCGCCCGCCCAGGCGGTAAATGTTGGTGGCGCCCGGGTTGCCCGAGCCCTCGCTGGTGGGATCGCGGCCGATCTTGTTGCCGACCAGCACCGCGGTGGGGAACATGCCCGCCGCGTAGGCGACGACGAAGGCCACCCCCATCCAGACCGTCACGCCCGAATAGTAGAGGCCGCGCGGGCGGGCAGAGCGGGCATCGACGGTGCCGAGCCGCGGCGGTGCCGTTATCCTTCGCCGCCGTGCCGGTGTACGACTACCGCTGTGAGCGCTGCACCACGCAGTTCGAGGTGCGGCAGTCGTTCAGCGACGACACGCTGACGGTCTGCCCGACCGAGGGCGGCCCCGTGGCCTGCGCGGCACCGGGCGAGGGCCCCGTCAAGAAGGTGTTCAGCGGAGTGGCCATCGCCTTCAAGGGCGACGGCTTCTACAAGAACGACCACGGCTCCATCGCCAAGGGCCGGCGCAAGGAGAAGGAAGCCTCCTCCACGTCGTCCAACGGCTCGTCATCAGCGTCGAAGGACTCGAAGGACTCTTCGTCGTCGTCCGATTCGGCCTCGAAGTCGGATTCGAGCCGGTCGAAGGCCGACGCCAGCTCATCGCCGTCCTCCTCGACTAGCTGACTCGCCGCCACTGCGGCCCGGCGTCGCGTCCGCTGCGACGCCGCCCGAACCGTGGGCCGTGCGCGCCCGCCAGTAGCGAGGAGGCCGGATGTCGCCCACCAGACCCATTGCTCGCAACGGCCGCAGCACGGTCGGACGGGTCCAGGCCATGCTGTACCGCCATCGGTGGGTTCGCTTCCTCGCCGCGGGCGGTGCCGCCTTGGCCGTGCTGGTTGCGCTCACCGACGATCGAACCGAGCCGACGCCGTCGCCCATCGAGATCGCGCCGCCCGGGCCTGCTGGCCTGCTCCCGCCGGGCACTCGCGGCGTTGCCGTCCCAGTGGACAGCCCGGTGTTTGCGGCACGCGACGCGGTGGACGTCCACGCCGTGCTCGACGGCGCCGCAGTCGTGCGCGGCGCGCTGATCGTCGACGCAGGCGAGGACGAGGTGGTGGTGGCCGTGCCTGAAGCGCAGGTGGACGCGACCGTCGACGCTCTGGCAACGGGAGGCGTGATGCTGGTACTCGTACCGTCAGCGCAATCCGGTGGCGACTAGAGCGAGCACCGCGCATCCTGCCAGGACTCGATAGGCGACGAAGGGCCGCAGGCTCACCCGGGTCACGATCTGCACGGTGGCCCACACCGCGATCCAGCCGGTGACCATCGACGACGCCGCGCCCCAGGCCAGCGCGGGCCACAGCGACGCCGGGATGCTCAGCCCGGCAAGGCCGTAGACGCCCGCGCCGGCGATCACGGGCAGGCTCATCAGGAACGCCAGGCGCACCGCGGCCTCGCGGCCATAGCCGAGACCCCGGGCGACCGTCATGGTCACGCCCGAGCGTGACACCCCCGGCTGGAGGGCGAGGGCCTGGCCGACACCCATCACCACCGCGTGCAACGGGCCGAAGTCGGACTGGTCGCGCCGCTCGGCCAGCCGGTCGGAGACGCCCAGCAGCAGACCGAACACGATCAGCGCCAGAGCCACCAGCACTATGCGGTCCGAGCCCCGCAGGGCGTCGCCCAGCACGATCCCCGCGATCCCGGCGGGCACGGCCGACACCACCAGCGACCAGCCGACGCGGCCGTCCGGTCCGAGCGGCCCACGGCCGAGTACCGGCGCGAGGGCCGCACCCGCGTAAGTGACCACGTCACGGCGCAGATACACGGTCGCGCCGACCAGGGTGCCGACATGGACGGCCACATCGAAGGCCGTGGCCGCATCGCCCGACAGCTCGTCCCAGCCGAAGAGCCAGCGGACCAGGATCAGATGGCCGCTGGATGAGATCGGCAGGAACTCCGACAGCCCCTGCACGATGCCCAGCACGATGGCGTGGAGGATCGGCACCGCCGTCGAGGCTAGAGGTTGGACCCGTCCACCTGCCGAGATCTCAACTGCCGGACATGGTCACGTCGGCGATGGCGAGGGTCACCCCGGCCGCGCTCATAGGGAGCCACTCCAGGTCCGACCCCACCTCGGTCACGTCCATCAGCAGCCGCTGGATGGTGCTAGCGATGGTCACCTCCCTGATCGGCTCGGCCGTCTCGCCGTCGCGTATTCGCAGGCCCTCCGCGCCGACGGAGAAGTCGCCCGACACTGCGTTCACGCCGCTGTGCAGGCCGGTAACCCCCTGCACCAGCAGTCCGTCGTCGATGTCGGACACGATCTCGGCCTGGGTGCGGGTCCCGGGCGTGAGCCTCAGGGCCTGGGCGCCGACGCCGGGGGTGCCCTTGAACCCGCCCCTCACCGCCGAGCCGGTGGACGAGACGCCGGCCCGCCGAGCGGTGTAGGTGTCGTAGAGGAAGGCCTGGAGCACCCCGTCGGAGATCAACGGCACCCGGCGGGTGGCGAGGCCTTCGGCATCGATGGCCGAGGCGGTGAAGGCGTCGGGGTCGGTGGCGTCGTCCACGAGGGTGAGAGACGACGCCCCCACCGCCTCCTCCATGCGGTCGGCGAACAACGACCGGCCCTTGAGCACGGCGTCACCGCTCAACGTCGCGCCCACGATGCCGAGCAGCCGGGCCGTCACGTACGGATCGAGCACCACCGTCAGGCGGCGGGTGGGGGCCTTGGCCGCGCCCAGCAGGCGGGTGGCCCGGTCGGCCGCGTCGGCGCCGGCCATCTCGGCCGACAGCTCGCCGGGATGGCGCCCGACCGAGAAGCCGAACCCGGTCTGGGTCTCGTCGTTGTCCGACGCCAGGCTGTAGGCGACCAGATAGCAGCCGGTCTCGCGGGCCGAGGCGGCCACGCCCCGCGATGTGGCCACCGCTGCCTCATAGGTCGTGTCGGCGTAGTCGGCCGACTCCACGCCGGTCACGCGGGGGTCGGCGGCCACCGTCGCCCGTTCCAGCTCAAGCGCCAGCGCGACCTTCTCCTCGGTTCCGAAGTCGACCAGTTCGGATCGGTACAGGTCCAGGGAAGCGGGCTCCACCCCGTCGGGCTCGGCCACTCCCGCGAACTCGTCGACGCTGCCGAAGCGGGAGTTGTCGAGCGCCTCGTCGAAGGTCTCCCGCAGCGTCTCGTCGTCCAGGGCCGCGGCGTAGGCGAAGCCCTGCCGTCCGTCGCGCACGATGCGCACGCCGATCCCCATCGACGACGCCACCGTGAGCGACTCGACCTCGCCCCCATAGGCCCTTATCTCGGTCTCGTGGTCGCGGGCCACGAAGGCCTCCACGTCGACGCCGTCGCCGGCCCAGCCGACGACCCGCTCCGCGATGTCGAGCAGGCTCTTGCTCACGCGGCGGTGCCGCCGACGGTGAGCGCGGTCACCCTCAGCGTGGGCGTGCCGTCGCCGACGGGCACACCCTGGCCGTCCTTCCCGCAGGTGCCCGGCGATCCCATGGCGAAGTCGTTGCCGAGGGCGTCTATGCGGGTGAGCACGTCGGGTCCGTTGCCGATGAGGTTGCCCTCGCGGATCGGGGCGGTGATCCGGCCGTTCTCGATCAGGTAGGCCTCGGTCATGCCGAACACGAAGTCGCCGGTGGCGGTGTTGACCTGGCCACCGCCGAGCTGGGCCACGTACACGCCGTGGGAGGTGTCGGCCACGATGTCGTCGGGCTCCGCGTCGCCGTTGTCGATGTAGGTGTTGGTCATCCGGACCATGGGCAGGTGCTGGTAGCTCTGGCGGCGCCCGTTGCCGGAGCTGGCCCGGCCCTCCTTGCGGGCCCTCAGCCGGTCCCACATGTAGTCGGTGAGCACCCCGTCGGCGATGAGCACGTTGCGGGCTGCCGGCTTGCCCTCGTCGTCGATGCCGTAGTGGCCCCACTCCCCTGCCATCGTGCCGTCGTCGATCAGCGTGACCATGGGCGCGGCCACCGTCTCACCGATGCGCCCCGCGAACACCGAGGCCGACTTGGCCACCAGGTCGGCCTCCAGGCCGTGCCCGCATGCCTCGTGGAACAGCACGCCGCCGCCCCCGGGGCCGACCACGACCGGCATCTCGCCGCTGGGCGCGGGCCGGGCGGTGAGCTTGGTGAGAGCCCGCTGCGCGGCCCGGCGGGCCATCTCCTCCACGTCGTAGAGGTCGAACAACTCGAAGCCGGCCGTCCGGCCCGCCGACTCGCGGCCGGTCTGCATGCCGGTGTCGCCGGTGGCCACGCACGACACCGAGAACAGGGTGCGCACCTGGTCGTCGCTGGTGAACAGCCCGTCGCTGTCGGCCACCAGGATGCGGCGGCGACCGTCGCCGTAACGGGCCGACACCTGGGTGATGGCACCGCCGGCGGAGCGGGCCGCGGCGTCCGCGGCGGTGAGCAGCGCCACCTTGCGGTCCTTTGGCACCTCCTCGGGAGGGATGCGCACCTGGAGCGACCGCGGAGGTTCAAGGGCCGACACGGCCACCGTCTGCGTACCGCCGCCACCACGCCGGGCCGCGGCGGCCGCGGCATCTGCGGCGGCGGCCAGGCCGGCCGCGCTCAGGTCCGCGGTGTGGGCGAAACCGGTGGTGTCGCCGGCCACGACCCGGATGCCGGCACCCCGGTCGCGCCCCGAGACGACTTCCTCGACGCGGCCGTCGTCGAGGATCGCCGACGCCGAGCGCCTGTCCTCCGCAAAGATCTCGGCGAAGTCCGCGCCGGTGCGCATAGCCGCCGCCAGGGTGCGGTTCACGAGGTCAGCTTCAAGCATGGGCGACTACTGTAACGCGATGGCTTCGGAGGTCGCTGGCGCGGGCACCCGCGCCAGCAGGGAGCCGGCCGGGGACTCATCGGCCAGCCCTGAGCGCTCAGGAAGGCGCTCTCTGAGCGGCTCGCTGCACTGGTGGAGCGAGCTGATCATCGTCCTTGCCTTCTACGGCGTCTACACGTTCATCCGCAACCAGTTCGGATCGGACCTGGGCCAGTCGGTGAAGCAGACGGCCATCGACAACGCCTACGACGTGATCGCCTGGGAGCGGGCGGTGCACCTCTTCGGCGAGAAGGGCATCCAGGACCTGTTCATCGAGTGGGACCTGTTCATCCAGTTCTGGAACATCTTCTACGGCTTCTGCCATTTCGCCGTGACCATCTCGGTGATGGTGTTCCTGTTCCTTCGCCATCCGGTTCGCTACGGCATTCAGCGCACCGTGCTGGCCTTCACCACCGGACTGGCACTGGTGGGCTTCGCCTTCTACCCGCTCATGCCGCCCCGGCTGCTCAACGACTGCAGCCCCTTCGGCGCCTGCGACTCCAACTACTCCTACGTGGACACCCTCGTGGACCCGGGCGGGTTCTGGTCGTTCAACTCGAGCGCCATGATGGACATCTCCAACCAGTACGCGGCCATGCCCAGCCTGCACATCGCCTGGGCGGTGTGGTGCGTGGTGGCGGCCCTGCCGGTTCTGCGCCGCCGGTGGGTGCGCCTGGCTCTGCTGGCCTATCCGTGGCTTACACTGTTTGCAGTGATGGTTACCGCCAACCACTACTGGATAGACGCCGTCGGAGGCCTGCTGGCGGTCGCGATCGCCTACCCGGCGGGGGTGCTGCTGGCCCGCAGGCTCCCGGCGTGGCTGGCGCCCCGACCGGCCGGCGCCGTCCGGCCGTAGGAGGGCAGACCGATGCAGCTCGACGCGATCACGGGTCCCGACGACCTACGCGAGCGCTCCCACGAGGAGCTCGACGACCTCTGCGGGCAGATCCGCGCCCGGATCATCGAGGCTGTGACCGCCCGGGGCGGGCATCTGGGATCAAACCTCGGGGCGGTGGAGCTCACCGTCGCCCTGCACCGCATTTTCCACTCGCCCCACGATGTGATCCTGTGGGACACGGGCCACCAGGCCTACGTCCACAAGATGCTCACCGGACGGGCCGCCGACTTCGACTCGCTGCGCACCGCCGGGGGACTCGCGGGATACCCGTCACGATCAGAGTCCCCTCACGACTGGATCGAGAACAGCCACGCCTCCACCGTGCTGTCCTACGCCCACGGTCTGGCCACCGCCTTCGACTCGTCCGACACACGGCGCCGCGTCGTGGCGGTCGTGGGTGACGGAGCCCTGACCGGGGGCATGGCCTTCGAGGGGCTCAACAACATCGGCCACAGCGGCCGCAACGTGATCATCGTGCTCAACGACAACGGCCGCAGCTACGCCCCAACGGTCTCGAGGCTCTCCGAGAGTCTGGTGCGCTTCCGCTCCAACCCCAAGATCATGCGCCGATCCGACCGCCTCGAGGAGGTGGCAGAGCGCATCCCCTGGGTGGGTGACACCCTCCAGCGGGGCATGAAGATGTCGAAGGCCGCCCTGCGTGAGTTGTGGGACTCGGCCGGCTTCTTCGAGAACCTGGGCGTGCGCTACCTCGGCCCCTTCGACGGGCACGACATTGCCGGGCTGGAAGAGGCGCTGTCCAATGCGGCCCAGTTCGACGGGCCGGTCGTGGTCCATGTGCTCACCCAGAAGGGGCGCGGCTACGGCCCGGCCGAGGAGGACACCGTCAAGCACATGCACGACGTGGGCAAGGTGAAGTCGGGCACCTACACCGGCATGTTCTCCGAAATGATGGTCAAGCTGGGCGGCCTGCACCCCGAGGTGGTGGCCATCACCGCGGCCATGCCCGATTCCACCGGTCTGCTGCCGTTCCGGGAGCACTTCGGCGACCGCTGCATCGACGTGGGCATCGCCGAGCAGCACGCGGTGACCTCGGCCGTCGGCATGGCCATGGGAGGGCTTCGGCCGTTCTTCGCGGTGTACAGCACCTTCCTGAGCCGGGCCTTCGACCAGGTCAATCTGGACTGCGGCATGCACCAGGCGCCGGTGGTGTTCTGCATCGACCGGGCAGGCATCACCGGAGACGACGGGCCGTCGCACCACGGCGTGCTCGACATGGTGCTGCTCACCAAGGTTCCCGGGATGGTGGTGCTGGCCCCGTCGTCGCTCCAGGAGCTGGAGCGGATGATGCTCGACGCCATGGACATGACCGGCGGCCCGGTCGCCATCCGTTGGCCCAAGACCGCGGCTCGCAACGTCTCCCAGGACGAGGTGGGCTCGGGGCTGCGGGCCCGCAAGGCCCGTGCCGCGGATGGCCGGCTGTGTCTGATCGGTGTCGGGAAGATGCTGGAGGCGTGCGAGCAGGCCGCCGAACTCCTCGCCAACGACGGCGTGGAGGCCGCGGTTTGGGATCCCCGGGCCGTGAGCCCGCTGTGCGACCGGATGCTCGCCGACGCGGCCGACCACGAGCTGGTGGTGACCGTCGAGGACGGGCTGCGCACCGGCGGTGCGGGCACGGCCATCCGCGACGGGCTGCTGGAGCGGGCCGAGGCCGCCGGGCAGGCTGCTCCCAGGGTCCGGGTGCTGGGTGTGCCGCTCGACTACCTCCCCCACGGCAAGCCCGACGCCATCCTGGCCGATCTGGGCCTGGACGCCGCGGGGATCGCAGCCACCGTCAAGCAAGAACTGCTGTAGGCCGCGCCGCGAGCCGGCTGGCGTCGCAGCCGGTGCAGGGGCTTGAGCCGTCAGCTGTAGTAGGGGTTCTCCCCCGCGTCGTGATCGGTGACGTCGATCACTTCGCTCACCTCGGGGATGGCCTCCATGATGGCCCGCTTGATGCCGTCGGACAGCGTGGCCTGGCTCATGGCGCATCCCTGGCAGCCGCCGCCCATGGTGACTACCACCGTGTCGTCGCCCTGCACCTCCACCAGGCTTGCGTAGCCCCCGTGCGAGGCCAGCGCGGGGTTGATGCTGATATCGAGCAGCTGCTGAACCTTGTCGCCGATGCCGCCGGTGAGTTCCAGACGACCCATATCGCCCAGCGGGTTGGGGCGGTTGGGGTTGCGGATGACGAGACCGCCCTGGCCGGCCACCGACGGCACGTCGAGGGTGGAGCCCCGGAGCCGGCTGACGCTGGCGTCGGGCACGATCACCGTCAAGCCGTCCGCGGTGCGGATGTGGTCGTCGGCGGCCGCGTCCGACACCGGGTCGAGAGCCAGATCGTAGGTGTAGTCGATGCCCGCGGTGCCGGTCACCTCGACCCTGAGCCCCAGGGTCTCGCCGTCGTCCTCGCGGTCGCGGATGGCCAGCACGGCCGTCCTGGCTGCGTCTGTGACGATCAGCACCTCATCGGCGGACGCCTCAGGTGCGTCGGTGGACGCGGCGACGGTGTCGGTCATGAGTCCGAGCCTACCGACATGCCTCCGCCGGGCGGTAGTGGAATGGGCGGGCGGGCAGGCGGGGCACCTGCGATACGGTGCACGCCATGACATCGAAGACCTCCTATGAAGTCGTCGACGGCGTGGCCGTCCTGCGCCTGGACGACGGCAAGGCCAACGCCGTGGGCTACGACACGCTGGCGGCCATCAACGCCGCCATGGACGACGCCGAGCAGAGCGCCGGAGCCCTGGTGATCACCGGCCGGGAGGGTCGATTCAGCGCCGGCTTCGATCTCGGCGTATTCGACGAGGGTCCTCAAGCCACCCGGGAGCTCGTGGCAACCGGGGCCCACACCGCGATGCGGCTCTACGGGGCGGCTGTGCCGGTAGTGGCCGCCTGCACCGGCCACGCGCTCGCCTTCGGCGCGATCATGCTGCTGTCGAGCGACGTCCGCATCGGGGCCGACGTCGAGGCCAAGATCGGACTCATCGAGGTGTCCATCGGCATGCCGCTGCCCATCTTCGGGATGGAGATGGCCCGGGACCGGCTCAGCCCCAGGCACTTCACCGCCGCCACCGCACTGGCCACGGCCTACTCGCCCCGCGGCGCGGCCGAGGCCGGCTACCTCGACGAGGTTGTCCCTGCCGACGAGTTGGACGACGCGGCGATGCAGCGGGCCACCGCTCTGGCCGAGCACGTGCGCCGGACCGCGTTCGGGCTGACCCGCCGCACCGCGAGGCAGAAGACCATCGACCGCATCCTGTCGACGCTCGACGAGGACCTGGAGAACTTCGGCGTACTGGAGTGACCGCCACAGTCCGGCCCGGGGAGGACTGTGGACAACTTCACGAGAGAGCTGTGGGTAACTCGGGGCAAAACCTGTGAACAAGTTGGGGAAAGTTCCGGCCTACGACGCGGTCGTGATCGTGTCCTTCGGAGGTCCCGAAGGCCCCTCCGAGGTTGAGCCGTTCCTCGCCAACGTCACCGCGGGACGCGATATCGGTGCCGAGCGCCTGGCCGTGGTCGCCCGGCAGTACCACCACTTCGGCGGGGTCAGTCCCCTCAACGCCCAGTGCCGCCGGCTGCGCACGGCTCTGGCTCGCCGGCTCGCAGCCGCTGGCCTCGATCTGCCCGTGTACTGGGGCAACCGCAACTGGGTGCCCTACCTGGCCGACGCCGTAGGTGAGATGGCCGAGGCCGGGCACCGCCGGGCGCTGGCCGTCGTCACCTCCGCGTACTCGTCGTACTCGGGCTGCCGCCAGTACCTGGACGACATTGAAGCGGCCCGGGCCGCGGTCGGAGAGGCCGCTCCCGCCATCGACAAGGTGCGCGCCTACTACGACCACCCCGGCTTCGTCGAGCCCTTCGCCGACGCGGTCGCGGCGGCCCGCGGGAGCCTGCCCGCAGAGTTCCGATCGGAGGCCCGGCTGGTGTTCACCGCCCACTCCATTCCCGAGACCATGGCCGCAGGCTGCGACTACGAGCGTCAACTAACAGAGACCGCTCGCCTGGTGGCGGGCGGGGCCGGCTTCGACGCCTGGACCATGGCCTGGCAGAGCCGCAGCGGCCCGCCCTCGGTGCCGTGGTTGGATCCCGATGTGAACGAATGCCTGGAACGCCTGTCCCGCGAGGACGGCGTCGAAGCCGTGGTCCTGGCCCCGATCGGCTTCGTCACCGACCACATGGAAGTCATGTGGGACCTCGACGTGGTCGCGGCCGGCACCGCGGCCGATCTGGGCATGCGGCTGGTGCGGGCCGTGACCCCCGGCACGGGGCCCGACGACCGCTTCGTGGCCATGTGGCAGGAGCTGGTCTCCGAGCGCCTCGAGCCCGGCGCGGCCCGGCGCTCCCTCGGCCGCCTCGGCGTCGGTCCAGACGCCTGCCCCGCCGGCTGCTGCCCGCTGCGTTCTTGACGGGTATCCACCACTCAGCCTGTGGATAACTGTATTTTCTGTAGCTGTATACCGTCGAACCCCGGGATCGAACATCTCACGATGAACCACACCCGCATCGCGGCTGAAGCGATCCGATTCCGGATCTCCACGATCCGCCGTCCCCTGGTGAGCAGCGAGACCGTCGATGTGGAGGCCATGGCGGCAGCCGCGGTCACGGCGGCCACTCCGGAGGTCGACCAGGCGCTTCGGATAGTGGCCACCGCTTGGCAGCGCGCCGGCTTCGAGCCGGAGGACTTGGTGCAGCCCTGGAAAGGCGAACAGGTCGACTACTTCAGGAGCCAGCCCGACCTCATCGACGCCATCGACGTGATCGTGCGGGGCGCCAACGGAGCGACCGCCGCGGCCTGACGCCTTCTTGGACGGAATTGGCAGCGGTGGGTGCCGGTTTGGGCGTTCCCGGCTGCCAATTCCAGATGCGGTACGGTGCGGCCGGTGCCCGAGCTTCCCGAGGTCGAGACCATCCGAGCCCAGTTGCATCCGCGCCTGGCAGGGTGCTCGATCACCGACGCCGGCTCGCACCCCTCGGAGAAGTTCTTGCCGGCCATAGACGCCATCGGCGGCCAGATCTCAGCTGTCGGCCGCCGCGGCAAGTATCTCATCCTCGCCCTTGACGACGGCAGCGAAACCGGAAGCGAGCTGGTCATCCACCTAGGGATGACCGGCCGGCTGTCCATCTCCCCCGACGCCGATCGACACCATCCGCACCTGCGGGCCTGGTGGCGCCTGGACGGCGACGAGATGCTCACGCTCCACGACGTGCGGAGGTTCGGACGCGTCCACGTGGTTGACGCAGGCCGCTACGAGTCCATTGCCACCCTCGACCGCCTCGGTCCAGAGCCCTTCAGCGACCAGTTCACCGGCGACGGCCTGTGGCGGGCGCTCAGCGCCAGCCGGCGCCGCGTGAAGACCCAGCTGCTGTCGCAGCGGCCGGTGGCGGGCGTGGGCAACATCTACGCCGACGAGGCGCTGTGGCTGGCCCAGATCAACCCTGCCGTTCGCTACGTGTCGAAACCCCGGGCCGGACGGCTGGCCGACGCCATCCGCACCGCGCTCACGTCGGGGCTGCGCCACGGCGGCACCACGCTACGCGACTACGCCACCCTGGACGGATCGTCCGGGCGCAACCAGCACCATCTGCGCTGCTACGGGCGGGCGGGCGAGCCGTGCGAGCGCTGCGGCACAGAGCTGCGCCGCCGGATCATCGACGCCCGGGGCACCACTTGGTGCCCCACCTGCCAGCGGCGGTAAGCCAGAGGCCGAGCAGAAGCGAGGCCGTGGCCCGAGCGGCCCGTGAGCGCAGCGAACAAGAGCGGGAGACACCAAGCCGCGCCGCGAACCGGCCGAACTTCGGCGCGGCGGCTAGGTTGGGACGCATGGAACTCGGGCCGGTACACCATGTATCGATCAACGTTCCCGACGTCGAGGCGGCCGCGCCGTTCTACACCGACGTGCTGGGCATGGCCGTGCTGCCAAGGCCCGACTTCGGCTTCAACGGCCGCTGGTTGCAGACCCCCGGCGGTGGAGAGGTGCACCTCATCGAGGTCGAGGGCTGGGTGGCTCCCGAGGGCCAGCACTGGGCCTTCAAGGTGGAGGACATTGATGCCGCGGTGAGGGAGCTGCGGGGCCGTGGCGTGGACGTGGCCGACCCCAAGCCGCTGCCAGGGACGCCGGCCCGCCAGACGTTCTTCTTCGACCCGGCCGGCAACATGATCGAACTCAACCAGCCGGCCTGATCAAGAGCGCCGGCTGGCGACATTCGGAGCACCCCGTACGGGATTTGAACCCGTGCTACCACCTTGAGAGGGTGGCGTCCTAGGCCGCTAGACGAACGGGGCTGGGTTCGGGGAGGAGGACTCGAACCCCCAATGGCTGGACCAGAACCAGCTGTGTTACCGATTACACCATCCCCGAGAGCGCCGATCACCATACCCGCACCCACCGTCACCGCCACAGCGGTGAGCCCCGGGAGCGAGTGCCTAGCCGACGCCGGCCCGGGAGTTGAGCTCGGAGAGTTGTGGCCTGGTACCCAGCGCGATCAGGATGTCGTCGGCGGCCAGCACGAAGTCGTCTGAGGGGCTGGTGACGAAGGACTCGCCGCGGCGCACGGCCAGAACCGTCACGCCAGTCGACTCGCCGATCTTGCACTGTGCCAGCGCCTGGCCGGCGAACGGACCGTGAGCGGTGACGGGTGTCTCGGCGAGGCGCACCGAGAGTTCCTCGGCTTGCATGACCACCCCGAGGAACTCGACAACGCCGGGCTGCAGCACCAGAGCGGCCATCCTCGATCCGCCGATCTCGTGGGTGTTGACCACCCGGTCGACACCGGCCTGGCGCAGCTTCGGCTCCGCGGAGGAGCTGTTGGAGCGGGCCACGATGAACAGGCTCGGACGCATCGAGCGGGCCGTCAGGGCGATGTACAGATTGTCGACGTCGGAGTCGAGGGCCAGCACCAGCGTGCTGGCCCGCTGCAGGCCGGCCGCCACCAGCACGTCGTCATCGGTGGCCTCGCCGACGACGGTGTGGGGCAGCGCTTCCTCGTCGAGTTCGCTGCGGTCGATCACCACCACCGTGCGGCCCTCGGCGGTCAGCTCCCGGTGGATGGCCCGCCCGACCTGCCCGAAGCCGCAAAGGACGACATGGTCGCTCAACCGATCGATCTGCTTCTGCATGCGCCGCCTCCGAATCTCGTCATCGAGCCGGCCCTCGAAGAGGGACTCTATGAGAACGCTCAGGGTGTAGAGGGCCGCGCCCACCCCGAACATGATCAGCAAGATGGTGAACACCCGGTAGCTGTCGGTGACCGTGCCGATCTCCTCGTAGCCGACCGTGGTGATCGTGATGACGGTCTGGTAGAGGGCCTCCCCCACCGTCAGCCCGAGGCGGTGGTACCCGAACGTGCCCACCGCGGTCACGAGCACGAGCACGCTCAACCCGGCCCAGAAGCGACCCCAGGGATCCTGGGGGGCGCCCCTGGCCAGATACGGATGACGCGCGCCGCGTCCGCGAACCCGGAACCTCACCGGGGCCAAGACTAGATGGACCGGATGCACCGGAGGGGTGCTTGTACCTTGGGCAGCGTGAGCGAGACGGTCGGCGTCGGCCCCCATCCCGAGCCGTGGCCCCCCGGCGACCACCTTGATCCTGAACTGCTCGCCGGCGGCGACCGGCGCAACGTGGTCGACCGGTACCGCTACTGGGGCGTGGACGCCATCAAGGCCGACCTGGACGCCCGACGGCACCCCTTCCATGTGGCCATCGAGAACTGGGAGCACGACCGCAACATCGGCACGGTGGTGCGCACAGCCAACGCCTTCGCCGCCGCTGAGGTGCACATCGTGGGACGGCGGCGCTGGAACCGGCGGGGGGCGATGATGACCGACGTGTACCAGCACGTCCGGCATCACGCCTCGGTGGAGGATCTCGCCGCCTGGGCCGCGGACGAGGGACTGCCGATCATCGGCATCGACAACCTGCCCGGATCAGTGCGGATGGAGACCACCGACCTGCCCGAGCGCTGCGTGCTGCTGTTCGGTCAGGAGGGCCCGGGCCTGTCACCCGCGGCCAGGGTGGCGGCCGAGCAGGTGGTGTCGATAGCCCAGTTCGGCTCGACCCGCTCCATCAACGCCGGCGTGGCGGCCGGCATAGCCATGCACGCCTGGATCCGCCGCTGGGCTGTGCCACCCAACTGAACAGCAGGGCTCAGCTGTCGCCCACCAGGTCGATGATGCCGATCGATGGTCTGACGCCGAATCGAAGCTGGGGGGCGTTATCCCGTTCACGACCCACTCCGGTGGAGACGTAGACGGCCGTTCCCTCCAGTTCGTGCAGCCCGCCGGCTGCGACATGTCTCGGCACATCCGAGAGTGTCAGGGGAGGGCCGAAGAACGGCAACGACACCTGCCCGCCGTGGGTATGGCCCGAGACCAGCAGATCGACGGACCGTCCCTCGAGCAGCTCGATCGCATCGGGCTTGTGGGCGAGGAGTATGCGCACTCCGGCTTGGTCGTCGTCGGAGAGCCGGTCGGCGACCCGTTGAGCCGCCCGCTCATCGCTGAACAGCGTTGTTCCTCCGACGCTCACGACGGTGCCGTTGACCACGAGAGTCTCGACCTCGTTGTCGAGCACCCTGGCCCCCGTTCCCTCAGTGATGGCCCGAAGGCCGGCGACCGTGTCGGTGTTGCCGCTCACCAGGAAGACGGTCGACGCCGCATCGACCAGCCGCTGGATCACTTCGGAGAATTGCGGCGCCCGCTCGTCGAAGACGTCTTCGTCGAACTGGTAGAGGTCGCCCGGAATGAGAACCATGTCCGGTGCCGCCTCGATCAACTGGTCGACCGCCTCATTCTCGTAGGACCCGATCTCGGTGGTCTGGAGATCGGCCAGTACGCCGACACGGATCCTCTCGCCGACGCCAGCGACGGACAGCTCGACAGAGTCCGTCCTCAGCCAGAACGGCTCAATGTGAGTCGCGTAGATGCCCACCGGAATGGCTAGCTGGGCGGCGAGGCAGAGAGCCGTGATGGCTCGAGAACGCTCCCGGGCAAATGTCAGGACGATCGCGCCGGCCAGAGGGACACCGACCACCAGAACGAGGTACACGACGTGGATCAGCGTGAACCCGTCCAGTCCGGTGATACCGAGCGCGCCGGCGCTGAAGACGAGAGAGCCAACGATCCCAACGGCGGCGGCACGAACGGCTACCAGCCCGTCGTGGACCCTCCCCCTGATCCACACCACTGAAGCGATGCCCGACACCGTGCCGACAACGATGGCGGCCGCTATCGCGTAGTAGTTCAGGAGCACCAGCCGAACGATACGGCCACATCGGCGAACCCTCCCAGGCTGCCAGTTTGCGGTTAGCGTTGGCGCCCGCATGAGCCCACCTGCCGACGAGTCGCTACGCCCGGCTGCGGTCCCCGACAAGCCTGTCCTCGAAGGACTCGAAGCCAAGTGGGACGCCGACTGGGAGGCGTCCGGGATCTACCGGTTCGACGAGACGC
>VYCM01000001.1 GCA_009843915.1 Acidimicrobiaceae bacterium
GGGGGGCCTCCCGGCGCGGGGGAGGGGGGGTCGCCTACGCCACCAGGTCGAGCGCGGTGAAGACGCTTCTCGCTTCGTCCGATCTGTTCCAGCCGGCGGTGCTCCCCGAGTGCGGGTGAGCCACTGAGCCGCTCACACCTCGATGAAGATGCACTCCCCGGGGCATTCTTCGGCCGACTCGATCACGGCCTCTTCCTGTCCCGCAGGCACCGCGGCGAGCCCGTCCGGGCCACCGGGATCGGAGAACACGTTGCCGTCTTCCACTACGTAAGCGAGCCCGTCGTCGAGGAGAGTGAAGACGTCGGGGGCGATCTCCTCGCACAACCCGTCCCCCGTGCACAAGTCCTGATCAATCCAGACCTTCATGTCGGTAGCGGTACCTCTCTTCAGTGGGGCTCTCTACGTGGGGGCAGGCCCGACTCGGTCGGAGCAGCCCGCCGCGGACCGCTCTTCATCGCAGCATAGCGGATGCTGGTCCTAAACATTGCCAGGAAGCCGGGGCCATTGCCAACATCTCCGGTCCGGGAGTCTTCCAGTTTGGCGCTGCCGAGCACCAAATGCACAGTCTGGGGCCCGTGCCGTCTAGGGTGTCGTCCTACCCGAAATCCAACACGCAGCGTGGGAGGTGAACCGTGAGCGAGGCCGGCACCGGCGATTCAGCGAGAGATCTGGACCGTCTGCGCCAGCTTGTGTCCGAGCTGGAGAGCGAGGTTGCCTCACTGCGGCGGCGCCTGCACGACGCGCCTAAGCGGGTGCGGATGCTCGAGGAGCGGCTGGCCGACACGAAGGGCCGTCTCACCCAGGCCGTGTCGCAGAACGAGCGGCTCACCACCATGCTCCGAGACGCGCGCGAGCACATCGGCTCGCTGCGCGAAGAGGTCGAGAAGCTCACCCAGCCGCCCAGCGGATACGGCACCGTGCTCGGGTGCAACGACGACGGCACCGTGGACGTGCGGGCCGGGGGCCGCAAGATGCGGGTCGCGGTCCATCCCGAGCTCGCCGACGACCTCAAGGCCGGCGAGGAGGTCGCTCTCAACGAATCGTTCAGCGTGGTGCTGGCCCGCCGGCCGGATCGCACCGGAGAGGTGGCCACCGTCAAGGAGCTTCTGCCGGGGGGCGACCGGGCGGTAGTGCTGGGCCGCGCCGACGAGGAGCGGGTCGTCGAACTCAGCGCGGTGGTGTCGGCCGAGCCGATCCGCAGCGGCGACAACGTGCTCATCGACGCCTCGGGCGATCTCGTCATCGAGCGCCTGCCCCGCCCCGAGGTGGAAGATCTCATCCTGGAGGAGGTGCCCGACACCTGCTACGACGATGTCGGCGGCCTCGACGCTCAGATCGAGCAGATCACCGACGCGGTTGAACTGCCGTTCGTGCACCACACCCTGTTCGCCGAGTACGACCTGCCGGCGCCCAAGGGCGTGCTGCTCTACGGGCCGCCCGGGTGCGGCAAGACCCTCATCGCCAAGGCGGTGGCCAACAGCCTGGCCGGCAAGGTGTCGGAGCTGTCGGGCGACGCCAGGGCCCGTAGCTTCTTCCTGAACATCAAAGGGCCCGAGCTGCTCAACAAGTACGTGGGCGAGACCGAGCGGCAGATCCGCCTGGTGTTCCAGAGGGCCCGGGAGAAGAGCGAGCAGGGATGGCCCGTCATCGTCTTCTTCGACGAGATGGAGTCGCTGTTCCGCACACGGGGCTCGGGGATCAGCTCCGACATCGAGTCGACCATCGTCCCCCAGCTGCTGGCCGAGATCGACGGCGTGGAGGCCCTGCGCAACGTCATCGTGATCGGAGCGTCCAACCGCGAGGACCTCATCGACCCGGCCATACTGCGCCCCGGCCGCCTCGACGTGAAGATCAAGATCGAGCGGCCCGACGCCGAGGCGGCCGCGTCCATCTTCGCCCGCTACCTGATCCCGAGCCTGCCCATCGCGGCCGAGATGGTCGACGCCGTCGGCGGGGGCGACCCCGACAAGGCGGTGCGGGGCATGATCGAGCAGACCGTCGAGGACATGTACCGGCCCGCGGACCCCAACCGGTTCCTCGAGGTCACCTACCAGAACGGCGACAAGGAGGTCATGTACTACCGGGACTTCGCCTCGGGGGCCATGATCGAGAACGTGGTCCGGCGGGCCAAGAAGCTGGCCATCAAGAGGGAGATCGCCGGCGGGACCCGCGGCATCATGACCTCCGACCTGCTCGCTTCCGTGCGCCAGGAGTTCAAGGAGCACGAGGATCTGCCCAACACCACGAACCCCGACGACTGGGCCCGGATATCGGGAAAGAAGGGCGAGCGGATCGTGTTCGTGCGCACCCTGGTGTCCAGCGACGAGGAGGACATCGCCTCCGGCGGCCGTTCCATCGAGAGGGTGCAGACCGGCCAGTACCTGTAATCGGACCCGGCGTGCGAGCAAACCCGATCGCGCCGATGCTGGTGCTGCTGATCGTCGTGGCGCTCGCAGCCGTGGCGTGCTCGGTGGATCAGCCTGCAGGCATGGCCGCCGCCGACGCGGTGGATCCCACGGCCGACGGCGACCTGCTCCGAACGGTGCGGGAGCGCGGCCGGCTGGTGTGCGGCGTGTCAGGCACCAGGGTGATCTTCTCGGAGACCCGGCCCGACGGCAGCGTGGTCGGGGTCGATGCCGACTACTGCCGCGTCGTCGCGGCGGCGGTGTTCGGCGACGCCGAGGCGGTGGAGTTCGTGTCGCTCACCACGGGGGAGCGCTTCACGGCCCTCCACACCGGTGTCATCGACGTGCTCATTCGCAGCACCACTTGGACCCAGAGCCGCGATACGGAGCTGGGCCTGGACTTCGGACCGGTGATCTACTACGACGGCCAGCAGCTCATGGCCCGGGCGGGTGACGGCTTCACGCCGACCTCGGGTGTGGCCGACATCGCCGGGGCGGTGGTGTGCGCCCTGGCCGGGACGACGACTGAGCAGAACGTCTCCGACGCAGCCGACGCCGCCGGGATCGACATCACCGTCACGACCTTCGAGGACTTCGACCAGATCACGGAGAACTTCATTCAGGGAGCATGCGACGTGGTCACCGCCGACGGCTCTGCGCTGGCCGGGCGCAAGGCCAAGCAGCAGCCCGACGACCAGGAGTGGGTCATCTTCCCGGCCACCCCGATCTCCAAGGAGCCGTTGGCCCCGGTGTACCCGCAGAACCAATCCCGCTTCGGCGACGTTGTGAACTGGGCGGTGTACGCCACGATCATTGCCGACGAGAAGGGCATCACCCAGGCCAACGTCGACGCCATGGCGGCCGACCCGCCCGACGCCGAGACAGCCAGGCTGCTGGGCGCCTCCGACGACGAGCAGCAGTCGAACATGGGTCTGGCCCCCGACGCCTTCCGTCAGGCCATCTCCCAGGTGGGCAACTACGGCGAGATCCTCGGCCGGCACCTGGAGCCGGCCGGCCTCACCCGGGCCGGTTCGATCAATGCGAGTTGGCGCGACGGTGGCCTGATCTACGCCCCGCCGGCCCGCTGAGCGTGCACCGGATCGGCTGGGTGATTGTTCACACTACTGTCGAGCCGGAGCTTGAAAGAAGCGCGCCAAGCCAATACCGTGGCAGCGTCATTGACAACCAGCCCACGGAGGGAACCAGTGACCAAGAACAAAGCACTGCTATGGCGCGCGCTTGCCGTGCTGTTTGCTGTGACCTTGATCGCCGCGTCATGCGGTGACGACGATGAAGACGCCGAGGTAACGGCGCCCAGTGAGACGGCGGCCCCGGCTACCGGCGATGACGAGCCTGACGCGCCCACCACGACAGTGGAGGACGTCGTCGACGACACCCAGGACGGGGACCTGCTCGACACGGTCCTGGCCCGCGGCGAACTGAACTGCGGCGTTTCCGGTTCGGCGGTGGCGTTCTCGGAGACCCAGCCCGACGGCTCCCAGACCGGCTTCGACGCCGACTACTGCCGAGCGGTGGCCGCGGCGCTGTTCGGCGACGCCGAAGCGGTCGTCTTCACCCCTCTGACCGCGGCTGAGCGGTTCACCGCGGTGCAGACGGGCGAGGTGGACGTGCTGATGCGCAACACCACCTGGACCCAGAGCCGTGACACCGAGGTGGGCATGGACTTCGGTCCCACCACCTACTACGACGGCCAGCAGCTCATGGCCCGCGAGGGCGACGGCTTCTCAGGCGGTTCGCAGGTGGCCGACATCGCCGGCGCGGTGGTGTGCACCAATGCGGGCACCACGACCGAGCAGAACGTCGCCGACGCCGCCGAGGCAGCCGGGATCGAAATCGAACTCACCACCTTCGAGGACTTCGACCAGGTGACCGAGAACTTCATCAACGACGCCTGCGACGTGATCACCACCGACGGCTCGGCCCTCGTGGGTCGCAAGGCCAACCAGCAGCCCGCCGGCGAGAACTGGGTGATCTTCCCGGCCACGCCGATCTCCAAGGAGCCCCTCGGCCCGACCTACGGGCAGAACCAGTCCCGCTTCGCGGACGTGGTGAACTGGACTGTGTACGCCACGGTCATCGCCGATGAGAAGGGCATCAACTCGGGCAACGTGGCCGACATGGCGGCCAACCCGCCCGACGCTGAGGCGGCCCGCCTGCTGGGCGCAGCCGACGACGAGCAGCAGTCGAACATGGGCCTGGCCCCTGACGCCTTCTACCAGGTGATCGCTCAGGTCGGGAACTACGACGAGATCTACTCCCGCCACCTGAACCCGGTCGGCCTGACCCGCGAGGGCTCGGCCAACGCCGGCTGGCTCGACGGAGGTCTGATCTACGCGCCACCGGCACGGTAGAGGAACATCTCAAAAGCATGACCTAGAGAGCACGCTCGTCTAGGTTGACGGGGGTCCGGGACAGCAGTCCCGGACCCCCGTTGCCGTTTCCGTACTCGAAGACCGCGACCCACCGCCCCGGAGGCGCCCCCGCGTGTCCAACACCGATCAAGCCACGCTGGCCGCGACGCAGTCGCAGCGTCCGCCCTTCTACCGCGATGTCACCGTCGTCAAGTGGCTGGCCCAGGTGTTCACCCTCCTGCTGGTGGTCTTCGCCCTGTTCTTCCTGACCACGCAGGCCCTCGAGAACCTCGACCGCCAGGGGATCGAGATCAAGTACGACTTCCTGAGCATCGGGCTCGGGAGCGACCTCCGGGAGGGCATCGACACCGACCCCGACACCGCCGGCCGGGCGCTGTGGGCCGGAGCGGTCAACACCATACGCATCGCGGTGGGCGGGATAATCGCGGCCACCATCCTCGGGGTGCTGGTCGGCGTCGGGCGGCTGTCGAGCAACTGGATCGTCAGCCGCATGTGCAGCGTCTTCATCGAGACGGTCCGCAACATCCCGCTGCTGGTCCAGATCGTCTTCATCTGGGCGCTGGTCGCCACCTTCCCCGACGTGGAACTGGACCAGGGGCCCATCAACGGCCTCCTGCACGTCTCCAACAAAGGCGTGTCGGTGCCGCGCGTCCACATCGACGACGGCTTCTACCAGTGGCTCATCTTCATCGCGGCCGGCTGGCTGGTCGGCACCTTCGTGAAGCGCCGCCAGGAGCGCCGTCACGACGCCACCGGCCGCGACACCTACCCGGTGCTGAGCTTCCTGGCGGTGCTGGCCGTCTTCGGCGCGGTGGGCTGGGTCGCCCATCCGATATTCGGCTGGGTGGGCGCAATCTTCGACTTCATCGGCGACGGGTTCTCCTCGTTGACTCCGGTCATCGTGCAGATCGTGCTGTCGCTGGCCGCCCTGGCCGCGGCGGCATGGTGGATCCGCCGCTTCCTGGCCCGGCTCCGCACGCCGGCGGGGCTCATGAAGCTCACCGACGACGACAAGTTCCGGATCATCTTCGCCGGGGTGGGCGCCTTGGCGGTGATCGCCTTCGTGCTGGTGGGCTGGCCCGGACTGTCGAGCTGGATCATCAACTCCGGCACCGACCTGCTCGGCGTGATCGCCGACAAGTTCGGCGACGGCCGCACCGGGCGGCCCATCGACATCAAGGCGCCCGACGTCGAGCAGGTCGGCAACTTCCCCAACCCCGGCCCGGCCGGGCTGAACCTCACCCAGGGCGGCGCCGCGGTGTTCTTCGGTGTCGTGCTGTACACCGCGTCGTTCATCGCCGAGATCGTGCGGGGCGGCATCCTGGCTGTTCCCAAGGGCCAGACCGAGGCCGCCCAGGCGGTCGGTCTGCGGCGGGTGACGATGCTGCGCCGGGTCATCCTGCCCCAGGCCTTCCGGGTGATACTCCCGCCGCTGGGCAACCAGTACCTGAACCTCACCAAGAACACCTCGCTGGCCATCGCGGTGGGCTACAGCGACTTCGTGCAGGTGGGCCAGATCGTCTACAACCAGACCGGCAAGACGCTCGAAGTGATCTCTTTGTGGATGCTGTTCTACCTGGCCTGCTCGCTGACGATCTCGGTGGTGGTCAACTTCTTCAACATCCGCATGAAGATCGTGGAGCGCTGAGATGCCTGGAGTGCTGCGATGACCGCGACGATGGGTGATCCGGCTGCGGGCGCAGGTCCGGTGGAGCCATGGGACGGCGAGCGCGAGCCCGCCCAGAAGCCCGAGGAGCCGAGCCTGTCGGCGGGCGAGTGGCTGGGCAGGAACCTGTTCTCCTCGCCGGTCAACTCGCTGCTCACCGTCGTCTTCTCGCTGCTGGTGCTGCTGGCGGTGCGGGGCCTGCTCAACTTCACGTTCAGCGAGGAGCGGACCTGGCGGGCCGTCAAGACCAACATGCGGTTCCTGTTCACCCACGCCTACCCCCAGGATCAGTACGCACGAATCTGGGTCTGCGTGGGCGCCATCGCGGTGCTCTCCGGGCTGTCGGTGGGACTGCTGGCCCGGGTGGGGCGCGGCATCTCGATGAAGAAGCTGTCGATGAACCTGATGGCCACCGGCGGCGTGATCGCGCTGGGGATCGTGCTGCGCGAGCCCTCGGCGATCGTCGACGACGAGGGCGTGGCCCTGCACCGCGACGTCTCAGCGGTCGCCGGCGGCGGCTCCTTCGCCGGCTGGTTGGACGCCAACGCCTTCACGGTGCTGGCCGTGCTGGTGTTGGCCAACGTCGCGCTCGCTCTGTGGTTCCACCTCCAGGGCACCTACCTGCGGGGCGGGCCGGAGCCGAGGACCGCTCACGGTGCGCTGGTACTGGTGAGCGTCGGTGTGCTGATCGTGCAGCAGTACGCGACCGGCGAGGTCGTCCGGGAGTCGTTCGCCGACGCCATGTCGGACCGGGCCTGGTGGTGGCTGGCCGCGGCCGTGCTGGTTGGCGGGGGCGCGGCCCTGTGGCTCGGGCTGGGCGACGCCCGCCGGCGCAACACCTTCGTGCCGGCCATGTACGTGTTCTTCGTCGGCTCCGGGTTGATGGTGCTGTCGGCGTGGGTGTACCCGTGGGGGCACTACGGCTTCCTGGAGGGCGAGTTCATCAACGAGCCCGGTCGCACGGTGGCGATGACCACCAAGCTGCCGTGGACGGTCATGCTGGTCCTGCTGGTGGCCACCTACGAACTGGGACGGGTGCTCAGGGCGGCCGGGGCGGGCCCGAAGCTGCGGGTCCCGCTGAACCTGCTGTGGGTTCTGACCCCCTTCGTCCTGTACTGGGCGGTGCTGCGCGACCCCGACCTCGACTGGGACCACGTGCTGTCCACCGACCTCCCGATGGCGGTGTTCTTCGCCGCCTTCGGGGGCGTAGTGGTGTGGTTCCTCGCCCACCCCCGCATCGGCGAGGCTGGAAGGGTGATGGCTGCCGTGCTGGTGGCGGTGGCCGCGCTCAACTGGGTGGCCGCGTACTTCGGGTGGTACCCGATGCTCCAGAAGGCGCGGATCAGCTTCCTGCTGCTGGCCGTGGTCGCCCTGCTGGCCCACAACTTCGCCGGGGACCGCTCCCAGCGGCTGAAGCTGGTGGCCGCGTGGGTGGCGACCATGGCCGTGTTCCACTGGCTGGTCACGCTGGTCAACTCGCCCTCGACCGTCGACACCCCCACCGACGCCCTGATCGGCGGTTTCGGCATCACCCTCATCGTGGCCGTGTTCACGCTGCTGCTGGCGTTCCCGATGGGCGTGCTGCTGGCGCTGGCCCGCACGTCCAAGCTGCCGATCTTCAGGGTGCTGTCCACCGCCTACATCGAGGTGTTCCGGGGCGTGCCGCTGATCACGGTGCTGTTCTTCTTCACCCTGATCTTCAACCTGTTCCTTCCCGACAACATGACCCTGGTGGACATCGCCGGGGCCACCATCGGCTTCGCGCTGTTCTCGGCCGCCTACCTGGCCGAGAACGTCCGCGGCGGGTTACAGGCCGTCCGCCGCGGCCAGTACGAGGCCTCCGACGCGGTCGGGTTCACCACCGTCCAGCGCACCCTGTTCATCGTGCTGCCACAGGCGCTGCGGGTGTCGATACCGCCGCTGGTCGGCCAGGTCATCGCCACGTTCAAGGAGACCTCGCTGCTGGCCATCGTCGGCATCTTCGACTTCCTGCGGATCGCCGACAAGGTCATCTCCGCCCAGTCGGAGTTCCTCGGCGTCAAGCGCGAGGGCCTGCTGTTCGTGTCGTTCATCTACTGGATCTTCGCCTACAACATGTCCAAGCACAGCCAGCGCCTCGAGAAGCGGCTGGGAGTGGGGGAGCGCTAGCCGTGCCGACCGTCCACACACACCGCAGGGGGATGAAGCCATGAGTGTCAGCGACGCCACCACCGCCTTGACCGAGGAGCTCGCCGCCCGCGACGACATGATCGTCTGCGAGGGGGTCAACAAGTGGTTCGGGGACTTCCAGGCCCTCGACGGGATCACCGCCGTCATCAAGGAGCGCGAGGTGGTGGTGGTGCTCGGCCCGTCGGGCTCGGGAAAGTCCACCTGGATCCGCTGCATCAACCGCCTCGAGGCCCATCAGGAGGGCCGCATCGTCATCGACGGTGTGGAGCTGACCAACGACCTGCGCAACATCGAGAAGATCCGCTCCGAGGTCGGCATGGTGTTCCAGCAGTTCAACCTGTTCCCGCACCTCACCGTGCTCGACAACATCATGCTGGCGCCTATCTGGGTCCGCAAGAAGCCGAAGGGGGAGGCCGAGGAGCTGGCCCGCTCGCTGCTGGAGCGGGTCGGCATACCCGAGCAGGCCGAGAAGTACCCGGGCCAGCTCTCGGGCGGCCAGCAGCAGCGGGTGGCCATCGCCCGGGCTCTGGCCATGGAGCCCAGGATCATGCTCTTCGACGAGCCGACCTCCGCGCTGGATCCCGAGATGATCAAGGAGGTCCTCGACGTGATGAAGGAGCTGGCCCTGTCGGGAATGACCATGATGGTGGTCACCCACGAGATGGGCTTCGCCCGCGAGGTCGCCGACCGGGTGATCTTCATGGAGGACGGCCAGATCGTCGAGACCGGCACCCCCGAGCACTTCTTCACCAACCCCCAGGAGGAGCGCACCAAGCTGTTCCTCTCCCAGATCCTCTAACCCCGACAGCTTCTCGCACGTCTCGCTAGCGTCGGTCTGTGGCTGTTCCGAAGACGGTCGGGCTTGAGACCGAATACGGCATCGTCCACCGGGGCGCTCCGGAGCCCAACCCGATCTCGGCCTCGTCGCTGCTGATCAACGCCTACCTGGTCGGCACCCATCAGGCACCCGAGCCGGGCCGGGCCGCGGTGAGCTGGGACTTCACCGACGAGACGCCCGGCAACGACGCCCGGGGCGGCGTGCCAGCGGGCTCGCTCGCTCCCGAGATCGAGACCCACCTGGTGAACGCAGTGCTCACCAACGGCGCCCGCTACTACGTCGACCACGCCCATCCCGAGCTGTCCACCCCCGAGTGCGCCGACGCCCGCGCGGTGGTCGTCTACGACCGGGCCGCCGAGCTGATCGCGGCCCGCTCGATGGAGGCGGCCCGGATGCTGCTGCCGCCCGGCGAGGAGATCGTGGTCTACAAGAACAACTCCGACGGCAAGGGCAACAGCTACGGCTGCCACGAGAACTATCTGGTGAGCCGGGCCGTGCCCTTCTCGCGCATCGTCACCCACGCCACCGCGCACTTCGTGACCCGCCAGATCTTCTGCGGCGCCGGCAAGGTGGGCAGCGAGACCTCCGGCATGCGCCTGGACGACGCCGGCTACCAGATCTCCCAGCGGGCCGACTTCATCGAGGAGGAGGTCGGCCTGGAGACCACCCTCAAGCGTCCCATCGTCAACACCCGCGACGAGCCCCACGCCGACGCGGCCAAGTACCGGCGCCTGCACGTGATCGTGGGCGACGCCAACATGTCGCAGGTGGCGACGTTCCTCAAGGTGGGCACGACTGCGCTGGTCATGGCCCTTACCGAGGACGACGCCGTGCCCCGCGAGCTGCGCTTCGCCACGCCGGTGGCGGCGCTTCGCCAGGTGAGCCGCGACCTGTCGCTGCGGGAGCCGCTGGAACTCGTCGACGGCGCCACGATCACCGCCCTGGGCGCGCAGTGGGAGCTGCTGGCCGCGGCCCGCGCCTATGTGGAGACGAGGGGCGCGGACGCGGTGGGCGGCGACGTCGCGCACCAGGTCCTGGATCGCTGGGAGGCAGTGCTCGGCGGTCTGGAGCGAGACCCGACGAGCCTCGCTGCCCAGGTCGACTGGGTGGCCAAGCTCCGGCTGCTGGAGGGCTTCCGGGAGCGTCACGGCCTCGACTTCACCGACGCCCGGCTCCGGGCCCTCGACATCCAGTACCACGACCTGCGCCCCGCCAAGTCGCTGGCGGCCAGGGCAGGGCTCGAGACCCTGGTGGACGAGGCCGAGGCCGAGTTGGCCATGACCGAGCCGCCGCCCGACACCCGCGCCTTCTTCAGGGGGCGCTGCCTGCAACGCTTCGCGGCGGAGGTGGTGGCGGCCAACTGGGACTCGATCGTCTTCGACGTGGGTGAGGGCTCGCTGCGACGGGTCTCCATGACCGAGCCGACGAGGGGAACGGTCGCCCATGTGGGGGCGATGTTCGACGAGTGCGGCTCCGCGATCGACCTGCTTCGCCGCTTGGGGGCTGCGGGCGCGTAACCTCCTTGTGGAAAACTGAGGTACGCATCGAGCCGGGAGGATTCCAGTGGCCGAACGAGAGCAGATCCGCAAGCCGGCGCCGGCGAACCGCGAGCAGTCCGTGGAGGAGGCGCCGCCCGCGTCCGAGCGGGGCTCGGACATCAAGGCCCAGCTCGACGACCTGCTAGACGAGATCGACGAGGTGCTCGAGACCAACGCCGAGGACTTCGTGAAGAGCTACATCCAAAAGGGCGGCGAGTGAGCCTGCCCCGCTTCGGGCCCCACGACGATCCCGGACCCGACTTCGCCGCGCTTCTACGTCTCACCGGTGCCGGCCCAGAGTCCGGTCCGCTCGGCGCGACCGCCCAGCACCCGCAGGCGCCGCCGGAGATCCCCCACGGCACAACCTGCGTGGCCGTGCGCTACGACTCGGGGGTGGTCCTGGCGGGCGATCGGCGAGCGACCGCGGGGCATCTGATCAGCAACCACCGCATCGAGAAGGTGTTCCCCGCCGACCGGCATTCCGGTGTGGCCATTGCCGGAGCGGCCGGCCCCTCCACAGAGATGGTGCGGCTCTTCCAACTGCAGCTCGAGCACTACGAGAAGGTGGAAGGAACCCAGATCAGCCTCGAGGGCAAGGCCAACCAGCTCGGCCAGATGGTGCGAGCCAACCTGCCCGCGGCCATGCAGGGCATGGTGGTGGTGCCCATCTTCGCGGGCTTCGACACCGCGTCCTCCAGGGGCCGCCTCTTCGAGTACGACGTCACCGGCGGACGCTACGAGGAGCGCGACCACGCGGCCACCGGCTCCGGCTCGCTGCACGCCGACACCGTGGTGAAGCTGGGGTTCCGACCGTCGATGACACGGGCCGCGGCTGTCGACCTGGTGCTGGACGCGCTGTACGTGGCCTCCGACGCGGATTCGGCCACCGGAGGCCCTGACCCTGTGCGCGACGTGTTCCCCGTGGTGGCGGTGATCGACGCCGACGGCTACGTGCGCCTCGACGACGCCGAGTTGCGCCGGCGCACCGAGCGGCTGCTGCGCCGCCACCGCAGCCGGCGCGAGGGCGACGGGAGCGCATCATGACCACGCCTTCGGTCCGAGCCTCGAAGGGGTACTGGCGATGACGATGCCCTTCTACGCCCCGCCCGAGCAGATGATGAAGGACAAGGCCGACTACGCCCAGAAGGGCATCGCCCGGGGCCGCAGCCTGGTCGCCTTCCGCTACGTCGGCGGCATCGCCATCGTGGCCGAGAACACTTCCAGCACGCTGCGAAAGGTGAGCGAGATCTACGACCGCATCGCCTTCGCGGGGGTGGGCCGCTACAACGAGTTCGACCAGCTCCGCATCGCCGGGGTGCGCCACGCCGACCTGAAGGGCTTCGCCTTCAGCCGCGAGGACGTGGACGCCCGCAGCCTGGCCAACGCCTACGCCCAGAGCCTCGGGCATGTCTTCACCAACGAGTTCAAGCCGATGGAGGTGGAGATCCTGGTGGCCGAGATCGGCCTGGAGGACGACGGCCGCGGCGACCAGCTGTTCCACATCCTCTACGACGGCACCGTGGTCGACGAGGACGACTGGGTGGTGCTAGGCGGCGAGACCGAGGAGATCTCGGAGCGCTTCGAGGAGGCCCTGCCCGATGCGCCCCGCTCGCTGGCCGACGGCGTGCGGGCTGCGGTTGCCGCCCTCGCCGGCCCCGATCGCACCCTCGCCGCCGAGGGCCTCGAGGCCGCCGTCCTGGACCGCGGCAACGACCGCCGAGCCTTCCGCCGCCTCAATGACGACGAGGTGGCCGCCATCCTCACGGGCTAGGGGACCGGCGGGCCGATCCGTCGCCGCTGGGTCGTGGGGGGTACGGTGGCGGGGTGCAGCGGCGCATCTTCGGCATCGAGAACGAGTACGGCGTCACCTGCACGCTGCGGGGCCAGCGCCGCCTGAGCCCCGACGAGGTGGCCCGCTACCTGTTCCGCAAGGTGGTGTCGTGGGGGCGCAGCAGCAACGTGTTCCTGGGCAACGGCTCCCGGCTCTACCTCGACGTCGGCAGCCATCCCGAGTACGCCACCCCGGAGTGCGACTCGGCCCACGACCTGGTCGTGCACGACAAGGCGGGGGAGCGCATCGTCGAGCGCCTGCTGGGCGACGCCGAGGAGCGCCTGGCCGAGGAGGGCATCCGCGGCGACGTGTTCCTGTTCAAGAACAACACCGACTCGGCCGGCAACAGCTACGGCTGCCACGAGAACTACCTCACCAGCCGCCGCGACGACCTCAGCGACTACGCCGAGGTGCTGATCCCGTTCCTGGTCAGCCGCCAGATATACGCCGGCGCGGGCAAGGTGCTGCAGACCGCCCGGGGCGCCATGTACTGCATCAGCCAGCGGGCCGAGCACATCTGGGAGGGGGTGTCGTCGGCCACCACCCGGTCGCGCCCGATCATCAACACCCGCGACGAGCCCCACGCCGACGCCGAGCGCTTCCGGCGCCTGCACGTGATCGTGGGCGACTCCAACATGAGCGAGTACACCACCTTCCTCAAGGTCGGGGCGTGCGCGCTGATGCTGCGGATGCTGGAGGACCCGCGGGTGGTGCTGCGGGACATGACGCTGGAGAACCCGATCCGCGCCATCCGCGAGATCAGCCACGACATCACCTGCCGGCGCCGGGTGCGGCTCGCCACCGGCCGCGAGGTCAGCGCGCTGGAGATCCAGTCGGAGTACCTGAACCGGGCCCTGCGCTACGCCGAGCACCACGACCTGTCCGATGAGGAGAAGAAGGCGCTCACCATGTGGGAGTACTGCCTGACCGCCATCGAGCAGGATCCCCTCCAGCTCGACCGCGAGATCGACTGGGTCGTCAAGCACCATCTGGTGGAGGCGTACCGGGAGCGGCACGGGCTGGATCTGGCCGACCCCCGGGTCGCCCTCGTGGACCTCCAGTACCACGATGTCTGCCAGAGCCGCGGCCTCTACTACACCATGCAGCATCGGGGGATGGTGGAGACGCTGGTGACCGAGGCCGAGATCCATCACGCCGTGGAGAACCCGCCGTCCACCACCCGGGCCCGCCTGCGGGGCGAGTTCATCCGCCGGGCCAAGGAGCGGCGCCGGGACTACACCGTCGACTGGGTCCACCTGAAGCTCAACGACCAGTCACAGCGAACCGTGCTGTGCAAGGATCCCTTCAAGTCCCACGATGAGCGGGTGGAGAAGCTGATCGCGTCCCTCTGACCCCGGCCCCGGTAGCGTCGGGTTCCCTGACCAAGGTCGGACGCGATGGACAAATTCGAACGGCTCTTGAACCTCACCGCGGCACTGCTCAACGCGTCGCATCCGCTCAGCGCCAACGAACTGCGTGAGCGCATGGCCGGTGCCTACTCGGAGGACAAGACCGCTTTCAGGCGGATGTTCGAACGCGACAAGGCCGACCTGAGGGCGATCGGCGTGCCCATCGAGGTCTCGACCCTCTACCGGCTCGACCCGCCGGTGGAGGGCTACCGCATCCCGGCCCGGGCCTACGTGGGGCGCGACGTGCGCTTCGACCCCGACGAGCTCGCTGCGCTGCACCTGGCCACCAACCTGGTCCGGCTTGAGGGCGGCTCCGGCGCGGGCCTGGCCCGGCTGGGCGGCGCGGCATCGGCCGGTGCCGCCGGGTCGGTCGAGGAGGTGGGCGAGCTGCCCTTCCATGACTCGCTGGGGAAGTTGGTGGCGGCCGCGGTCGGGCGCCGGGAGGTCTCGTTCGTCTATCGCGGGGCCGAACGGCGCGTCGAACCGTGGCGCTTGTCGTTCCATCGGGGCCACTGGTACCTGGTGGGATGGGACGTCGGCCACGGCGAGGAGCGCATGTTCCGGGTGGATCGCATCGACGGCGAGGTCGAGGAGCTAGGCGATGCGTCCCGCCCGGTGGGGGAGGGGCCCGATCCCCGCACGCTCAGGCCCTGGGAGTTCGGCGCGGGCGAGGCGGTCGAGGTCCGGGTGCTGGTGGACGCCGACCAGGCGAGCTGGGCCTGCCACCGGGCCGGTGTCGACGGCGAGCGCCAGCCCGACGGCTCGGCCGTGCTCACCCTCCAGGTGCGCGATGCTGCCGCCTTGAGGTCGTTCGTGGTGGAGTTCCTCGAGCACGCCGAGGTTGTCGACCCCGACCGGCTGCGCGACGAGGTCAAGGCCTGGCTGGAAGCGCTGGTCTGATTCGCGGACGCCCTAGGGTGGTGAGGTGACCCCGGCGCCGGCTGCGAACTCGACCAGTCTGTCGGTGGCCGAACGCATGGCCCGTTTGCTGGGTGTCGTGCCCTGGGTGGTCGAGCAGGACGGCGCCCACCTCGACGACATCTCAGCCCGCTTCGACTACCCCCGGGAGCAGCTGCTGGAGGACCTTGAGCAGCGCCTGTTCTTCGTGGGAGTGCACCCGTTCACTCCGGACACGCTGATCGAGGTCCGCATCGAGGACGGGATCGTCGAAATCCAGTACGCGGACTGGTTCTCGCAGCCCATGCGGCTCTCACCCGAGGAGGCGACCCGGCTGCTGGCTGCAGGCCGCAGCGTGCTCGACATGACGAAGGGGAGCGGGCGGGGACCGTCGGGCGACGACGACGAGGCCGCCCCGCTGGTGCGGGCGCTGGCGAAGCTGAGTATGTCGCTGGGCTCGGAGGTAGCGGACAGCGCCGACTACATCGAGGTGAGTCTGGGCAACGCCCCGTCCCACACCCTCCACGACTTGCGGCGGGCCATCAGCGGGCGGCGGCAGATCGAGATCGAGTACTACTCCCAAGGGCGCGACGCGATGACGTCCAGGGTCGTCGATCCGGCTCGGCTGCTGAGCCATGACGGCGCGTGGTACCTGTTCGGCTGGTGCCATCGGGCCCGCGCCGAGCGGGTCTTCCGCGTCGACCGGGTCCGCACGCTGGTCGTGCTGGACTCGGATGCAGAGGTCGACCTGCCCCCTGGACCGTCGTCGACGCTCACGATCGACAGCGTGGACCGCACGGTCACGATCCGGCTGGCGCCGGAGGCCGCCTGGGCCGCCGACTACTACTCGGCGCGGGAGCGGACGGAGCATCCCGACGGCAGCGTCGACGCGGTGTTCGCGGTGGCCAGCGAGTCGTGGCTGGCCCGGCTGCTGGTTCAGCTCGGGCCCCAGGCGGAGATCATCGACATCCACGAGGCCATCGACCCCGATCTGCGATCAGCTACCGCGGCCCGGATGCTGGAGCGGTATCGCCGGTGACCGGAGGGGCAACGGCTCGACCGGGCGAGCCCGCCGAACCGTCACCGGCGGAGTCCGCCTGGCGGAAGGCGGCCAGCTGGGCGGTCGGGGCGCAGCCGCCCGGAACGCAGCCGCCCAGAACGCCCGCCGACGATGCCGCGCCCGTGGACGATGCCGCGCCCGTGGACGATGCCGCGCCCGTGGACGGTGCCGACGATGCCGCGCCCGTCGAGGATCCCGACGGACCGCCGCCGGCTCCGGGCCGGCGCGCGCTGTCGGTGGCCGTCGAGTGGCTCGTCGTGCTGGTCTGCGCCCTGGGTCTGGCCCTGCTGCTCAAGGCCTTCTTGGTGGAGGTGTTCATCATCCCGTCGGGCTCGATGGAGCCCACCCTGGTGGTGGACAACCGGGTGGTCGTGTACAAGCTCGGATACCGCCTCCACGACGTGAACCGGGGCGACGTGGTCGTGTTCGACAATCCGGGCCAGGGCCCGGGCATCGACGACCTGATCAAGCGGGTCGTTGCCCTGGAGGGTGAGACCTTCGAGATCCGGGCCGGCTCGGTGCACATCGACGGCACCCGGCTGGAGGAGCCCTACCTCCAAGCGGGCGAATCGACGCTTCCCAAGGCGCCCATCCCGGGCTGCGTGAACGAAGCCGCCTCGACGTACTGCGAGGTGCCCGAGGGCACGGTCATCGTGCTGGGCGACAGCCGCGAGGACAGCCGCGACAGCCGCTTCTTCGGACCCGTGGACGTAGATGACGTCGTGGGCCGGGCCTTCATGAAGATCTGGCCTCCGAACGACATCGGCGGCGTGTAGCCGCACCCGCGGGACGCGCTGGTTGCGTGATACTGGCCTGATGGGTACCCGCATACCGGCTCTGCTGGCGCCGCCTATCGCCTTCGCTCACCGCGGGGCGCGGGCCCATGCCCGGGAGAACACGCTTGAGGCGTTCGTGCTGGCTCGCCAGATGGGAGCCACCGGCATAGAGACCGACATCTGGATCACCGCCGACGGCGAGATCGTGTTGAACCATGACGAAGCCGTCGGGGGGCTGCCCACGCTGTCGACCCGCCGGATCCTGGGCCGGTCCATCGCGAGCCTGCCCCGATCCCGGCTCCCGGGCCATATTCCCACTCTGGGCGAGTACTACGAGCACTGTGGCACGGATCTCCCCCTGAGCGTCGACGTGAAGGACGCGGCCGCCTTCGCCGGCCTCATCGCGGTGGCCAGGGACCACGGCGCGGCCGACCGGCTGTGGGTCTGCCACCACGACGTCAGCGTGCTGCAGTCCTGGCGGGCGGCCGCGCCCGAGGCTCGGCTAGTCCACTCCACCCGCCTGGAACGGCTCCCGCGAGGCCCCGAGCGCCATGCCGCCGATCTCGCCGAGGCCGGCATCGACGCGGTGAACTTCCGCCGCGAGGACTGGAACGGCGGGCTCACCACGCTCTATCACCGCTTCGGCCGGTTCGCCCTGGGATGGGACGCACAGCAGGCCCGCCAGATCGCCGAATTGGTGGACGCCGGCATCGACGGCGTGTACAGCGACCACGTCGACCGGATGGTGGAGACCCTGGCCCGCTTCACGGGCCACGCCGGCGCCTGAATCCCCAGTCGTTCCGTAGGGGAGCCGTTCACGGCTCGCGGGTATCGTGCAATCCATGTGGATGCTGGCGCCGGCCGCGGCCACCGTCATCGCCCTCGGGGTGCTCATATATGGTTTGCGGGCCGTGGCCCTGGCCGCGGCCGATCTGACCGGAGCGTTGAGGAAGACGTCGTCGGCGGCCGTGGCCTCCGACGAGCTGTCGCGTTTCGCGGTCCGGCTGGGCGATCACGCCGAGGCAACCAGGGCGGCGGCCGACCGGTTGCGAGCCAACCGGACCGAGCCGCCCGGTAAGCAGCCGCCGCAAGCTCGGCCTCTAGGCTGACGGGGTGGGAAACCTCGGCGGGGGAGAGATCCTGGTCATACTGCTGGTCGCTCTCATCGTGCTGGGTCCGACCAAGCTGCCCCCGGCCGTCCGCCAGGTCGGCAAGGTCGTGGGAGAGATCCGCCGCATCGGCCAGGGCTTCCAGGCGGAGCTGCGCGAGGCGGCCAAGCCCCTGACGGACGCGACCGCCGATCTGAAGGCGGCCGACAAGAGCCTGCGTGAGACCACCCAGAAGCCCCTCAAGGAGATGACGGACACGCTGAAGGCCGCCGATCCGCGCAAGGTGATCGACCCCCCGCCCGACCCCAAGGACAAGGACAAGGACACAGCAGCATCGGGCAAGAGCGGCGACGCATCGGGAACTGCCGCGGCGGGAGCGGCCGCGGCCGGCCCCGTCTCCTGGGGTACCGCCGAGGCGAGGGTGAGCGCCCCGCCCGCGTCCAGCAGCGAAGACACCGACACGGCCTCGGACGCCCCCGAGCCGGCCTCCGATCCTGATGCCGTGGGGTCGGATCCCGTCGAGCCGGTGCCCGAGCCGGCTTCCGATCCTGATGCCGTCGAGCCGGTGCCCGAGCCGGAGGCCGAGCCCAAGACCGACGGCACGGCTGACTAGGACTCCCAGCCGCCGCGATGACCGACGCAGTCGACGACACGGCCCCGATGGAGCGCCCCGACGGCGGCGATAACGGCGACGGCGGCCACATGACGCTCATGGAGCATCTGGCCGAGCTCCGCAACCGCCTGATCAAGTCGGTCATCGCGGTTGCCGTGTGCGTAGTCGGCTGCTGGATCCTCTACCCGTTCATCCTCGACTTCCTGCTCGAGCCGTACTGCAAGACCTTCCCCGTCGAGGACCGGATCGACTCCCACCTGTTCGGTCCCGACGGCGGCTGCAACCTCTATGTGTCCAGCCCTCTCGAACCCTTCAGCGTGCGCATCACGCTGGTCGGCTACTCAGGGCTGGCCTTGGCCATGCCGGTGCTGCTGTGGCAGGCGTGGCGGTTCATCGCGCCCGGCCTGTACCGCCACGAGAAGCGCTACGCGGTGCCGTTCGTGGCTGCGGGCGTGCTGCTGTTCTTCCTGGGCGTCGCGCTGGCATACTGGAGCCTGCCCCGGGCCCTCGACTTCCTGAAGGACATCGGCGGCCCCGACCTGGTGTCGCTGTTCAGCCCGCAGCGCTACCTGGGCTTCGTGGTCAGGATGATGGTGGCCTTCGGCATCGCCTTCCAGTTCCCGATAGTCCTCATCGGGCTGCAGGCCATGGACATCGTCGAGAACCGCACCCTGCGCAAGATCCGCTCCTACGCCGTGGTCGGGATCGTGGTGCTGGTCGCGGTGATCACCCCGAGCGGCGACCCCTTCACGCTGATGGCGCTGTCGATTCCGATGTACGCCTTCTACGAGTTCGCGATCCTCTGGGGCGTGCTCGCCCGCCGCCGGCAGAGAAAGCGCGAAGCGGCTCAGCGGTGATCGCCCCGGCGGGGCCAGGCTTCGTCCTCGACGAGTTCCAGCGCCGCGCCATGGAGCACCTTGACGCCGGACGCTCGGTGCTGGTGAGCGCGCCCACCGGCTCCGGCAAGACGGTGGTGGCCGACCACGCCGTCGACCGGGCCCTCGCGGCGGGACAGAGGGCCTTCTACACCACGCCCATCAAGGCCCTGTCCAACCAGAAGTACCGGGACCTGCGGCAGCGGCTGGGCCCGCACCGCGTGGGCCTGCTCACCGGCGATAACGTCATCGCCGGCGACGCCGACGTGGTGGTCATGACCACCGAGGTGCTGCGCAACATGCTCTACGCCGAGGCAGTGGACGCCCGGCTCGGAGCGGTCGTGCTCGACGAGGTGCACTACCTGGAGGACCCCTACCGCGGGCCGGTGTGGGAGGAGGTGATCCTTCACCTGCCGCCCAGCGTCGTGCTGGTGTGCCTGTCGGCCACGGTCTCCAACCATGAGCAGTTGGGCGGCTGGCTCCAGCAGGTGCGCGGCCCGACCGCGGTGGTGGTCGAGTCGCGGCGGCCGGTTCCGCTGACCAATCTCTATGCCGTCGGTCGTCGCCGCACCGACGCCGTGCAGATCGTGCCCACCCTCGTTGACGGCAGGCCCAACCCCGAGGGAGGCCGATTCGACGCACCGCCGCGCTCTCGGGAGCGCCGCGGTTCGGGTCGGTCGCGGCGTGGGGGTCCTCGTGGCGGGCCTGGTGGTGCGAAGCATCGAGGGCAGCGTCCGCGTGTCCTATGGCGGCCGCCCCGTCGCGTCGACCTGCTGGCGGAGCTGGAGGAGCGGGGCCTGCTGCCGGTGATCTGGTTCGTGTTCAGCCGGAAGGGATGCGACCAGGCCGCCGCCCGCCTCGTCCGTGACGGGGCTCGCTTCACCGACGATGCCGAAGCCGCCCGCATCGACGAACTGGTCGAGGCGCGCCTCGGCCTCCTCGACCCCGCCGATCTCGCCGCGCTTGGCACCGGACGTTGGGCCGACCGGCTCCGCCTGGGTATCGCATCGCACCACGCCGGCATGGTGCCGGTCTTCAAGGAGGCGGTGGAGCAGTGCTTCGCCGAGGGCTTGGTGAAGGTGGTGTTCGCCACCGAGACTCTGGCGCTGGGCGTGAACATGCCCGCCCGCAGCGTGGTGATCGACAAGCCCGTCAAGTACGACGGCCAGCGCACCGCGCCGCTCAGCGCCGCCCAGTACACCCAGTTCACCGGGCGGGCCGGACGCCGCGGCATCGACAAGGAGGGATGGGCGGTGGCTCTGTGGTCGCCGGACAGCACCTTCAAGCAGGTGGCTCGGCTGGCCTCGAGCCGGTCCTTCGAACTGCGCTCAGCCTTCCGGCCCACCTACAACATGGTGGCCGGACTGCTGGGCCGCATGTCCGCCGAAGCGGCCCGTGACCTTATGGGCCGCTCCTTCGCCCAGTATCAGGCGGAAACGGCGTCGTTGCCTGTCGACCTGGCCCGTCGTTTCGATGCAGTGGCCGGGGTGCTGCGTGAGCGGGGCCACCTGGACGGCTGGACCCTCACCGACTCGGGGTCGCTGGTGGCGCGGATCTTCCACGAGGCAGACCTGGCCGTGGCCGAGGCATTGTCGGGCGGGCTCCTCGACGGCCTGTCGCCTCCCGAGCTGGCCTCGGTGCTGTCAGCGTTCACCTACGAGCACCGCTCGCCGGGTCCTCGGCCCGAGGTGTGGATCCCCTCCGGCACCGCCTACCGCCGCCTGCGGCGCATCGGCACGGCTCTCGACGGCCTGCACCGCACCGAAGGCCGCTTCGGCCTCGAACCGATCCGCTCCTTGGAGATGGGCTTCGGGCCCGCGGCCCATCGCTGGGCGGCCGGAGAGTCGTTCGAGGCCCTTCAGGACGAGGGTTTCTCGGCCGGCGACTTCGTGCGCAATGTCAAACAGGTGATCGATCTGGCCCGCAGGATCGCCGCGGTGGCTCCGGACCAGGGCACTTCGGCCGCGGCCCAGCAGACGGTCTCCGCGCTCAACAGGGGAGTGGTCTCCCTGTCGGGCGCGGTGTACGAGCCTGCGGCATGATCGGCAAGCGCGGTCCGGGCTGGGGTGTCGACTTCGGAGCGTCGGGCGAGATCCCGCCCGACGCTCTCGCCGCGGGCAGCGATGCGGCCGCGGGCAAGATCGTGGCTGAGGCCCGCCGAGCAAACCGGGCGATCCCTCCAGTGGTGCTGACCGGCGGCGACCTGGCCCGCACCCTGGGCTTGGCCCCGGCCCGGACAGCTTCGTCGCCGTCGCTTGCTGCGATCGGAGCCCGCTTCGAGGTCGATGTCGGCGCGGCGCTGGTGGACGGCCGGCTGCACTGGTTCGTAGCCCATCTCGTGGTCCGCAGATCCTGGTGGCGGGGCCGGCTGCTGGTGGCGGCCAATGCGTCGTTCATCGGCCGCTGGAACGCAGCGCCCCGGTCCCATCCCGGCGACGGCCGCCTCGACGTGTTCGATGCGGATCCGCCGCTGGGCGTGCGGCTCGCAGCCCGCCGCCGCCTGCCGTCGGGAACCCACGTCCCCCATCCGCAGATCACCCAGCGCCGGGTCGCCGCGGCCCAGTACGAACTGGATCCTGACCTCGATGTCTACCTGGACGGCGTGCGCCTGGACCGGGTTCGGACCCTCAGCCTGCGAGTCGAGCCCGGCGCCCTGGAGGCCTGGGTGCCAGGTGGGCCCTAGGATCAGGTGATGGACATAGCTGACGCCAAGCGACGGGTCTGTGAGGAGATCGACCGTCTGACCCCCGAACTGCTCGACGTATCGCACCGCATCCACTCCCAGCCGGAACTGGGCTTCGAGGAGCACCACGCCCACGATCTGCTCACCGAGGTGCTGGACGATCACGGCCTGGACGTGCAACGCCGGGCCTACGGCCTCGACACCGCCTTCGAGGCCCGAGCCGGCGACGGCGACGGACCGTTGGTGGCCGTCGTGTGCGAGTACGACGCCCTTCCCGGGATCGGCCATGCCTGCGGGCACAACATCATCGCCGCCTCCGGCCTGGGGGCGGGCCTGGCCCTGGCGTCGGTGGCCGGCGAGGCCGGCGGACGGGTCGCCGTGATGGGAACCCCGGCAGAGGAGGGCGGGGGCGGCAAGGAGATCATGCTCCGGGCGGGCGCGTTCTCCGATGCCGACGCGGCCATGATGGTGCACCCCGCCAACCACGAGTTGAGCGTGTTCCACGCGGTCGCGGTCCAGCGGCTCAACGCTCGCTACACCGGTGCCGCCGCCCACGCCGCGGCCGCGCCCGAGAAGGGCCGCAACGCGCTCGACGCGGCCGTGCTCGGCTACAACGCCGTCGCCGCCCTGCGCCAGCACATCCGCGACGACGAGCGGATCCACGGCGTATTCACTGACGGGGGCGCAAAGGCCAACATCGTTCCAGCCACGGCCGCGGTCGAGTGGTACGTGCGCTCCACCGACGTCACATCACTGGAGCCGCTCAAGGAGCGGGTGGCCGCCTGCCTGATGGCGGGCGCCGCCGCGGCCGGCTGCGAGGTCGATCTCGAATGGGGCGATCACACCTATGCCGACATGAAGGACAACCCAACCCTTCTGGACCGCTATCTGGCCAACCTCGTCGCTGTGGGCCGCACCGTGGCGTCCGACCCCCAGGCCCGGGTGGTGGGCAGCACGGACATGGGCAACGTGAGCTACACCGTTCCCTCCATACATCCCATGATCAAGGTCGCGCCCGAAGACGTGCCCATCCACACCCCGCGCTTCGCCGAGCACGCCCGGGGCCCCGAGGGCGACTCGGCCGTGATCGACGGCGCCAAGGCGCTGGCCATGACCGCGCTGGACTGCTGGCTGGACGAAGCGGTACCGCCTGCGATGCGAGCTGAGTTTGTCCAGAGGCCGAGCTAGCGAGGCCGTGGCCCGAGCGGCCCGTGAGCGCAGCGAACAAGAGCGGGAACGATCGGTCCTGAGCCCTCGGGCTGATCCGCGCCCGGCGTAGCCTGCGCCCCTAATGTCGCGCCCCGTGAACCTGTACACGGCGGAGTCCTTCTCGCCCGAAGAAGCCGACATCCTGCGCCGGTACTTCACCAACCTGGATGAGCCGGTGTTCGCGCTGGTGAACCTGCCCGAGGTCGTCAAGGGCGCCCTGTTCGCCCGCTACTCCCGGTCGATGTCGAGCCTCCGCCGGCTGTTCCTCGACGAGTTCGTCGACGATCTCGACATCACCGGGGACATCACGATCGACGCCACCGTCGGCCTGCGCCGGGCCGAGGCTCTGTACGACCGGGTCTTCTTCGAGTACGGAGACGACTCCGTGGCCCAGCTCGGCGGCGTGCACCTGGCCTGCGAGCAGGCCTCCAACCTGCTGACCAAGGTGCTGGAGTGGGGCCGGCTGATGGCCTACCTCGAGCAGAGCACCCGCTACATCGCCTACGACCAGCGTCTGGGAGGCCGCTACCGCTACTACCGCGACTCGCAGGTGCTGAACTCGTCGCTGGGCACGCGCTACGTGGGCGACATCGACCGCATGTTCTCGACCTACTCGGAACTCGTGCCGGTCATGCAGGACTTCTTCCGGGCCAACGTGCCCAAGGAGTCCGGCGACTCCGACTTCGCCTACCGGCAGGCGATCAAGGCCAGGGCCCTGGACTCGATCCGCGGGCTGCTGCCGGCTGCGTCGCTGAGCAACGTCGGCGTCTACGGCACCGGCCAGGCCTATGAGGCGCTGCTGCTGCGGATGCGGGCCCATCCGCTTCCCGAGTCCCGCTTCTACGCCGACATGATGCTCACCGAACTGCGCAAGGTGATCCCCTCGTTCCTCAAGCGGGTGGACCTGCCCGACCGCGGCGGGCTCACCTCGCGCTACCTGGCCGACAACCGGGGCGCCATGGAGGATCTGGCCGGCCGTGTCTTCGGCGACGCGGTGGGAGGGCCGGTCGCCGACGACTCGGTCGACCTGGTGGACTTCGACCCGGACGGCGAGACCAAGATGATCGCGGCGATGCTCTACCCCCACACGTCGCTGGCGGACCGCACCGTCGAGTCCAGGGTGAGAGCTATGCCGGCGGCCGAGCGTGTCGCCGTGGCCCGGGCCTACTGCGGAGACCGCCAGAACCGTCGCCACCGCCCCGGCCGGGCGCTCGAGCGCGTCTACTACCGCTTCGACGTGCTGTCCGACTACGGGGCGTTCCGGGACCTCCAGCGCCATCGGATGCTGACCGTCGAATGGCAGCCGCTGTCCCCCCGCCACGGCTACGTCCGGCCCTCCGCGGTGGACGCAGCCGGCGAGGACGAGAGGTTCGATGCGGTCATGGCCCGCTCGGCCCGCCTCTACGAGGCCCTCACCGCCGAGTTCAGCGACCAGGCCTCCTACGCCGTCGCGCTGGCCTACCGGATCCGGTACTCGATGCAGATGAACGCCCGCGAGGCGATGCACATGGTGGAGTTGCGGACCACGCCCCAGGGCCATCCCGCCTACCGCAGGGTGTGCCAGCGGATGCACACCCTCATCGCGGAGGAAGCGGGTCATGCCGCCGTTGCCGAACTGATGTCTTTCGTGAACCACTCCGCCGATCCCGGGCTGGGTCGCCTCGACGCCGAGAACCGGGTGGAGAGGCTGCGGACCGTGCAGTCTCATCCTTCATCGGACCTGTCTGCTGGCCGCGACGGCGAGGACGACGGAGGTCTGGCCCAAGGTTGATCGGAATGCAGTTGCGCCTAGCCGATCAGTGTCTATGATCCGCCCCACATCCGGTGCCAACCGACCCTTCAGTTGGAGCGATGAACCAGAACCACCCTCTTGACGGCGACGGCGACGGCGACGACGAGTTCGACGACGACGACGACTTCGGTGACTCAGATGCGTTCGAAGGCGACCTGAGCGACGACGAGTTCGACGATGACTTCGACGGCGACGATGACTTCGACGGCGACGATGACTTCGACGGCGAGGACTCGGAGATCGAAGACGGCGACGACGGCGACGACGCCGCCGACGATGACGACGACGATGTGCCCATGCCGGCCGACGACGACGATGACGACGAAGTCCACCCCAGCGACGTCGAGGCCGATCTGGAGGAGATCCTCAGGGATCGCATCGCCGCCAGTGACGACGACGAGGAGGACGAGGAGGAAGACGCGGGCGAGACGAAGGCCACCACGGTGGTTGCGCCGCCTCGCTCGGACGAGTGGACTTGCAACCAGTGCTTCCTGATCGTGAGCGTCACCCAGTTCGGCTCGCGCTCCAGTCCTGTGTGCCCGTCGGGCGAGGAGTCCTGCGAGTCGATCGAGAGGGTTCTCGGAGGCTGAGAGGCCGGGAAGCCGGGAGTAGTTCCATGCTCGTCACCCACCCCTGCCGATGACCTCTATCGACGAGGGGGCTAGACGGGCCGTCGAAGCTGACATCGCCAGCGTGGCCGGACTGGCGGCCCAGGCGACGGCCGAGATGTCGCAGCTGCGCGGCGGCGGGGTGTGGTCGCGGCTGGAGGCCCGGCCCGACCCGCAGCTGGAGAGTCTGGTCCGCGACCTGCGGGCCGACGATGCGCTGGTGGTGGTGGGCACCATCGACGAAGTGATCGTCGGCTACGGCGCGATCCGGCTCGTGGAGTTGCACGACGGCTCGTCGGTGGGACGCGTCGGCGACATCTACGTGGATCCCGAGGCACGCGGCGTGGGAGTCGGCGAGTCCATGATGGAGTTGCTGATGGCTTGGGCCGGCCAGCGCGGCTGCATCGGCGTGGACAGCCTGGCGCTGCCCGGAGATCGCAACACCAAGAACTTCTTCGAGACGCACGGCCTGGTAGCCCGGGCGATAACCGTGCACCGGACGCTGCCGGAGGCCGCCGGGCCGTCTGAACGGGAATGATCGAGCGGGCCGAGGTCGCGGTGGGCGCCGTCGTCCGCCGCTCCGACGAACTGCTGCTGGTACGCCGGGGACGTCCGCCCGCGGTGGGGGAGTGGTCCGTTCCCGGAGGCCGGGTCGAGCCGGGGGAGTTGTTGATGGAGGCGGTCGTGCGCGAGCTGCACGAGGAGACCGGGCTGCGCGGCGTGTGCGGACCCTTGGTCGGCTGGGTGGAGCGCATCAGCGAGGACTATCACTTCGTGATCCTCGACTTCGAGGCGACCGTGATCGGCGACGTCGAGCCGACAGCCGGCTCCGATGCCTCCGAGGCCCGATGGTGGCCCGTCTCGGAGGTGGCCGCGCTACCGCTGGTTGAGGGCCTAGCGGAGTTCCTCTACGACCACGGGGTAATCCCGACGATCGTCTAGAGGACGGTTCAGCGGCCCTTCCACACCGGGGGGCGCTTCTCTATGAAAGCGCGGGGGCCCTCGGCGAAGTCCTCGGTTGTGCGCAAATTCATCTGGGCTTCGCCGGCCGCGGCGATTGACTCCGCGTCGGTCTGTGTGAAGCTCTCGAGCACGAGGCGGCGGGACTCTCGCACGGCCAGGGGGCCGTTGGCGTTGACGCGGGCGGCCAGGCGGCGGGCTGCGTCGAGCGCTTCGCCCTGTTCGCAGAGTTCGTTGATGAGGCCCAGAGCCAGGGCTCGTTCCGCGCTGATCGGGTCTCCGGTCAGCACGATCTCCATCGCGATGGCAAGAGGAATGGTGCGGGGCAGGCGAACCAGCCCGCCGGCCGCGGCGATGAGGGACCGCTTCACTTCGGGGAGTCCGAACCGGGCCGCGGTGGACGCCACCCGCAGATCGCAAGTGAGCGCGATCTCGGTTCCGCCGGCGAGGGCGGGGCCGTCGACGGCGGCGATCAGCGGCTTGGTGCGCTCCCGCAACACGATGCCGCCGAATCCGCCCCGGGCCGTCGACAACTCGCGGAAACGCTTCTCCGCGATCGCTTTGAGGTCCGCGCCCGCGGAGAACACCGGCCCGGTGTGGGTGAGGATCCCGAGCCACAGGGAGTCGTCGGCCTCGAGGCGGTCGATGGCGTCCTCCAGCCCGCTCGACATGGTGCCGTTGATGGCGTTGCGGGCCTCGGGGCGGTTCATGGTGATGAGGGCAACGTTGCCCTCGGCCTCGAATTCGATCATGAAGTCTCTGGCGTGTCCGTGGCCGCTTCGGTGTCGGTTAGTTGCTCTGCGGTGTCGGCGGCCTCGGTGTCGGTGGTTGCTTCTGGTTCCGGGGCCGGCGTTTCGGTGGGCTGCTCCGTCGCCTTGTCGACCTCCGGCGCCGGCGGCGGCGGGGGAGGTCGGCGTCCTCGGGGGCTCGGCGCCTGCGGCTCGATGCCGAAGAGAGCCGCGATCTGCGGAACCCGGTCGGCCAGCCTCCGGATGGTGGCGAGCAGATCCTCGGACGGCTTCTCCGGAGCGCCGAGCGGGATCACCTGAGTGCGGACGGGGGAGAGGGCCACGGAGTCCACCACCGTCGACCACCGCTGCTGGTTGGTGTTGGGGCTCAGGTCCTCGGCCGCCATGTTGGCGAGTCGCTCGGCCATGTCGACAGGCAGCGGAGTCCCCGCCTTGGGCGGGCGAGAACTCAGCCGCAGTGCCCGGATGGTGCGGCCCTCGCCTATGGTGCCGGCCAACTCGTCCAACCACCGGCGATGGTCCACTTCCAGACGCTGAGCCAGGCCGGCTCGCAGGCTCTCGGCGAGGGCCCTGGTCTCGTCGGTTCGAGCCGCCCGGTCGGCGGCGGCGATGACGGAGCGGATGTCTCGCAGGTCGATCTTGGAGATTCCGGCCAGTGCCGCGTCGGCCCGGTCGTGCCATTCGGCCGCCTTCAACACGGGAGCGAGCTGCTCGGCCAGTGCCAGGATCGGCTCCGACTTGATCTGCGGGAGGCTCTCGGCGGCTGCTTTGGCATTCATTCGCTCGATGGACTTGCGCACCCCTGGCACACCGGCCTTCAGCACTTCGCGAGCCAGCGGCTGCTGGTCATCGGAAAGGGCTGCCAATGCAGCCTCGCGATGGACCCGCTTCGCCTTGAGGCCGGGAGTTCTCGGCCTTGGAGGTCGTTCGGATCGTCTACCGTCCTCCGAGCGCCTGTCGCTGGGTCGTCGATCCCGGCGACCGGACCGCTTCTCGTTTCGATCCCTGTCGCGGCTGGATCCGGGATCGCGAGGCCGGCCACCATCGTCGCGACGGGAGCGGGTTCTGGTATCTCCATCCCGTCGGGACTTGCGGGCCTTGCCGTCGTCGCCGCCGTCCGTCTGCTTGCCTCGACGGTCACGTCTGCGATCGCGGCGACCATCGCCGTCGCGGCCATCTCGGCGGTCGCGCCCTCCCGGCCGATCCTTGTCACGGCCGCGCCGGTCGTCCCGGTCGCGTCGTCGGGACTTCGGTGCCAGAGCGGTTGTTACCAGGGGGCCGTCGCTGCCGCCTATCAACTCCAGACGGTCGGAGGGCGCGGCCCGGATCCGCGGCGCCGACACTGCGATGATCTCGAGGCCGTCGAGTCCGCCGTCGGCTTCGGCCTTGAGCACGGTGCCGACCGACGCTGTGTCCGGAACGAGGTCACCGCTCACGTCGCCCTTGGGTTGGCGTGCGCCGGCGGCCCGCCAGGTCCAGGTGCCGTCGGGGCGCTGGCTGGTCAGCTCGATCTCTAGTCGCCGGGACACGGCCCACAAAGCTACACGTCTATGGGGAGCAGCGAACAAGAGCGGAACACTCACTCCCCGCCCTGCCGCCGGAAATCTACATTATGTAAAGTAAAGCCGAGATGGAGTCAGGATGTGAGACACCGGACCCGGGCCGCCGAGCGGCCATGAGGCGGAGGCCTCGATAGCCGAGCGCACGAAGCGGCCTGCGGTGGCCACCGCGTGCTCCAGATCGGCGCCGAGGGCGAGGCCGGCCGCCAGGGCCGCTGAGAACGTGCAGCCGCTGCCTCGGACGTTGCCGGTGTGGACCCGTTGACCGGGCTCGACCCAGGCCTCACCGGCCGCGGTGATCACCACGTCGTCGGGCTGGCCGTCGAAGCCGCCGCCGGTCACCACCACGGCGTCAGATCCGAGGTCTCGGAACGCCTCGGCGCACTCCAGTACGGCCTCAGGGCCGGGCAGCGAGGTGCCGGCCAGCAACTCGGCCTCGCGCCGGTTCGGCGTGATCACCCGGGCCAGCCGGAACAGCCGCCGGCGATAGGCCTCCTCCACCTCGCCGGCCACGAACGGCACTCCCTTGCCGTCCACCATCACCGGGTCGACCACCGGCGCGGGCAGGACGCCGCCCTCGACCCTGTCCGCCACCAGCTCGACCACCTCGCGCCGGCGCAGCAGCCCGGTCTTGGCTCCGGCGACCCCCAACTCGGACGCCACCGAGTCGATCTGGCGGGCCACCAGGCCGGCTTCGACCGGCTCGGTTGCGGTGACCGCGGTCAATGACTGCGCGGTGACTGCCGTCAGCGCGCTGGCTCCGTGCACCCCGAGGGCGGCAAACGTGGCCAGGTCGGCTTGCACGCCCGCGCCCCCCAGAGGGTCCGAAGCGGCTATCGTGAGCAGCACCGGCGGCATGGTCGACACCACGACCCTAGATCGTGCCACATAGCCACCGCCGCCATCGCTTGGGGTCGCCGGATTGCCACCGTGCCGCTCCCCAATCCGTCCGCTACCTGGAAGACCCACGAATGGAATCGACCCGCGGGAAACTTCTCGTGGCTGCGCCGAGTCTGTCCGATCCCAATTTTCGCCAGACCGTGCTGATGATGCTCGAGCACAGCGGTGAGGGTGCGCTGGGTGTTGTCCTAAACCGGCCCAGCGAATTGACCGTCAGCAGCGCCATTGGAGACTGGGCGACGGCGGTGAGCAAGCCCCGCGTGGTGTTCGTCGGCGGTCCGGTGAGCCAGTCCTCGGTGATTGCGCTGGCGTCGGTGGCGCTCGACGATGCCGACGAGAACTGGTCCCAGGTCATGGGACGGATCGGCACCGTTGATCTGGAGCTCGACCCCGGCGAGATCGGCGGGCTGGATGAAGTGCGCATATTCGCCGGATACGCGGCGTGGGCGCCGGGACAGCTCGAGGCCGAGCTGGCCGAGGACGCCTGGTTCGTGCTCGAGCTCGACGGGTCCGACCCGTTCTCGGAGGATCCCCAGGAGTTGTGGTGGCAGGTGTTCGCTCGCCAGCAGGGAGACCTGAGGCAGCTTCGCCTCTACCCCCGTAATCCCGCCGACAATTAGCTCTGGCGAACATATGTTCGCTAGGATCACCGCCCGTGAGGATTTCCCGTTCGGGCACCGACGCCGCAGTGGGACCCCTCCAGGGCGACCTCTTCGCTCAGGGGCCGCCCGCCCTCGACCCGGCGGCATCCGTCGAGCGGCTCCATCTGGACGACCGCAGTTGGATCGATGTGTCGTCGCGATGGCTGCGCGGCGGCGACGAGCTGCTGGAGCTGCTGGTGGCCCGCCTGCGCTGGACACGAGCTGAGCGTCCCATGTACGGGCGGATGGTCGACGAGCCCCGGCTGGGCGCGTTCGTCCGGCCCGGTGCGCCGGGCGCCCCACTGTTGCTCGACGACCTGGCGGGCGCGCTGCAGGCTCGCTACCGGGTCGGATTCAACTCGGTGTGGGTCAACTACTACCGCGGAGGCGACGACTCGGTGGCCTGGCACAGCGACCGCATCGGGATCGACCCCGCCGACGCCGTGGTGGCCATCGTCTCGCTGGGAGGACCGCGCCGGTTCCGGCTGCGCCCTGCAGGCGGCGGGCCCAGCCGGTCATTCACCCTGGCATCCGGAGACCTGCTGGTGATGGGCGGTGCCTGCCAGCAGAACTGGGAGCACTCGGTGCCCAAGGTCGCGGCCGCGCCGCCCCGCATGAGCGTGACCTTCCGCCACACCCGCTCTCAACCCCGTTCTGTGAGCAGATATGCCGCCTGAGTCGGCTTCATTGCGCACAAGACTCGGCCGCGGACTTCTGTGAGCAGATATGCCGCCTGAGGCGGCTTCGTTGCGCACAGAACTGGGTGGTGGCCGGCTATGCGGCCGCCTGAGCCTTGGCGACGACGGCGCAGAGCTCCCCGGATCGGTCGGCGTAGTCCTCCCAGGTGAAGTTGAGCACGTCCCAGCCGGCGGCCTGCAGCTGGTTGCGCCGCCTGCGGTCGCCGACGAAGGACTCGCGGTTGTGGTGCCAGCGGACGCTGTCGAGCTCGATGGCGAGGCGCCGTCTCGGGTAGGCCAGGTCCACTTGGGCGAGGAAGCGGCCCGCGGCGTCGTGCACGCGGTACTCCAGTGCCGGGCGATCCAGTCCCGACCTGACCAGCAGGTTGCTCACCCAGCGGCTCCAGTCGCTGAGCGGCACGGGACCGTCGCCGCATTGGTCGTCCAGGACGGCTCGCAGCAGGGTCAAGCCGTCCCGTCCCTGGCGGGAGTGCGACACCACCACCTCGTAGAGATCCTCGTAAGTCAGCCTTCTGTCCCGGAGCACGCAGTCGAGTGCGCTCTCGAGCTGCTGACGACTCACCACGCTGGCGAGATCTAGCAGGGTGCGGGCCAACCCGGTGCACGGGATGCGCTCCCGGGGGACCGGCTTCGCGAGGTCCATCTGGGTCGACCGGTGGAGCCGCACGCCGGATGCCGACCGTCCCCTCCCCCGTGCCACCACGATCTCGGGTCGCACCAGCCTGAAGCCGTCGATGCCGTGGAGGGCTGCGGCCGCTCGATGGCTGGCGAGCCCGCCGTGGGCTATGCAGGCTGCGAGCAGCCGTGAGTGCGGGGTCACCGGCACGGCCGAGTCGTGGTACACGCCGGGAGCCGGGGCGCGCCATCGCTTCGTGTCCAGCTGGCGCTGGATCTGGTGCCTGGTCATGCCGGCGTCGAATGCCTGGGTGCGGGAGATCAGCCCGTACTGCGTACGACAGTGAGACGAGATCAGCGCGTGATCGACCTTCATAAAGCAATGAAATATATTGGAAATAGATGTTATATCGCAACCGCTGGTTTCTGTGAGCAGATATGCCGCCTGAGGCGGCTTCGTTGCGCAAATTTCGGGGGTGGGGGTTAGCATCCGCGGCCGGCGCGGGAGGATGTCAATGGGACGGTTCGACGGCAAGGTGGCTCTCATCACCGGAGCGGCCTCCGGCATGGGGCGAGCGGTGGCGATCCGCCTGGCCTCGGAGGGTGCGGCCGTATTCGGGGTGGACGTCAACGACGAGGGCCTGGCCGAGACCGCCTCGGAGGTCGCCGCCGCGGGCGGCCGGATGGAGACGCAGCACTGCGACCTGGGTTCCGTAGCCGACTGCAAGCAGGCAGCGGCCGGCTGTGTAGACGCTCTCGGGCGCATAGACGTGCTGGGCAACATCGCCGGCCTCTCGTGGCAGGACCGGGTGGAGGACATCACCGAGGAGATCTGGGACCGGATGTTCGGCGTGAACGTGAAAGGAATGTTCTTCCTGACCCAGGCCGCGCTCCCCCACCTGCTGGCCTCCGGCGGCAGCATCGTCAACATCGCCTCCAACGCCGGGCTCCAGGGACTGGCCTACACCACCCACTACTGCGCCACCAAGGGCGCGGTGGTGCAGTTGACCAGGGCCTTGGCCATGGAGCTGGCCAAGACCGACGTGCGGGTCAACGCCATCGCCCCCGGCGGGGTGGACACCCCCATGACCCAGAACTTCAAGATGGTCACCGACCCCGACCGGCACTTCATCCGCCGCATGATGGCCTTCAAGCCGATGAGCGGGCCCGAGCACATCGCCGCGCTGTTCGCCTTCGTGGCCTCCGACGACTGCCCCGGCATCCACGGCGCCGTCCTCAGCGTCGACGGAGGCCTCACCAGCTAGCTGGGCACTCGACCTTCCCGGTCCGGCAACCTTCAGCCGACCCGGCGGGCCCGGCGGCCGTCGATCTCGCCGAAGAACTGGGCCGCGGCCTTCTGCACGCCATTGGACCAGGTCGGGTAGGCGTGGGAAGCCTGGGCCAGGCGACCGGCGAAGGCCCTGGTGCGCATGGCCATCACGACCTCCTGGATCATCTCGCCCGCCCGGGGCGCGACGATGGTGGCCCCCAGGATGCGGCCCCCGCCTGCGTTGCGCAGCAGGCGCCGCGGTCCGGCCACGATGGCGATGAAGCCGTCGGTGCGGCCGTCGGTGACGGCCCGGTCCACCTCGGCCAGCGGCAAGTAGGCCACCCGGCTGCCCGCGGGCGCTTCTGCCGGCGTCACTCCCACCGACGCCAGCTCGGGGTCGGTGAACACCACTCTGGGAACTGTCGACACCCGGAACCGGCCCCGCAGCCCCTTGCCCAGCGCGTTGCCGGCCGCGATCCGGCCCATCTCGTCGGCCGCGTGCGACATGAATGCCCGTCCGGTCACGTCACCTGCGGCGAACACGCCCCTGAGCGAGGTCACCATCCGGTCGTTGGTGATGACGTGGCCGTGCGGGTCGAGCTTGACCTTCATCTCGTTCAGCCCTAGGCCCTCGGTCATCGGCACCCGCCCGGTGGCTGCCAGCAATCGCTCGCAGACGGCAGGAGCGCTGTCAGCGGCACCGTCCCGACAGGATGTGCGTACCGCGATCCCTCCACCCGGAGCCGGCTCGACGGCCTCCACACGGGTGTCGAGCCGCATGGCCACTCCGAGCTGCCCGAGAGCTTCGGAGACCAGGGCGGCCGCCTCGGAGTCCTCCGAGGGCAGGAGCTGCGGCCCCTGCTCGAACAGGGTCACCTCCACCCCGAGGATGGCTAACGCCTGGGCCAGTTCGCAGCCGGTGGTGCCGCCGCCGATGATGCCGAGAGACTCGGGGGCCGCGGCGAGGTCGAAGACGGTCTCGTTGGTGAGGGGCTGGGCTTCGGTCAGGCCCGGTACGTCGTCGGGCAGCGCCGGCCTCGAGCCGGTGGCCAGCACGATGCGGGGCGCGGTGATGCGCCTGTCCCCCACCGCCACCGTGTCGTGGGTGGTGAGACGAGCCCGGCCCTCGATCACCGTTGCTCCCCGATCCCGCAGCACGTCGGCCGACTCGGTGGCCGCGATCTGCTCGATGGTCGCGCTCACCCGGGCCATCGCCTCGGAGAACCCCAGGCCGTCACGGGCTGCGGCCAGCAGCGTCTTGGAGGGCACGCAGCCGGTGAAGGTGCATTCCCCGCCCGGCGGCGAGTCGGTGATCAGGGCCACGTCGGCTCCGGCCCAGAGCGCGGCCCGCACCGCTCCCAGCCCGGCCGCGCCCCCACCCACCACGATCAGGTCGTGGTCCATCATCCGCCCGCGCTTCACTTGCAGGAGGGTATGGGATCAGGTTCAGCTGTGGGTCGCGTCGAGGGCGGCCCGGAACTCGGCTACCAGGGCGGCCACGCCCTCGGGGCCGGCACCTTCCAGCATCCGGGTGACGATGGCCGAGCCGACCACCGCCCCGTCGGCCACCTCGCACACCTCGGCTGCCTGGGCTGGTGTGCCCACCCCCACTCCTACGAGCACGGGCCGGTCGGTGACCGCCTTGAGGCGGGCCGCGGTGCGTACGGCGCTGGCGGCCAGTTCGGCGCGCACCCCGGTGATTCCCGCCAGCCCCACGCCGTAGACGAAACCCCGCGACCGGGCGCAGATGCGGGGCAAGCGCTCGTCGGGGGCGGTGGGCGCGGCCAGCAGCACCGTCTCCACCCCGGCCGCATCTGCGCAGTCGGCCCACTCCCCCACCTCCTCGAGGGGCAGGTCGGGCAGGATGCACCCGCTGACGCCGGCGTCGGCCAGCGACGAGGCGAAGCGCTCGTAGCCCATGTGGTGGGCGATGTTCGCGTAGGTCATCACCGCAGTGGGCACGCCGATGTCGGCCGCGGCGCCCCTCACCGCGGCCAGGATCGACTGCGGGGTGGCGCCCTCCGACAGGGCCCGGTCGTTGGCCTGCTGGATGGTCGTGCCGTCCATCACCGGGTCCGAGAACGGCACACCGATCTCGATGGCGTCAGCGCCCGCGACGGCCACCGCGCAGATCGTCTCCAGCCAGTCGTCGCCCAGCCCGCCGGTCAGGTACGGCACAAAGCACTTGCCGCCGGCGCGGCGACGGCCCCGGAGCGCAGTCTCGAGCCTCCCCCACCCGCCAGCCTCACCGGGTGCGGTGGTGCCGTTCGCCGCGGTCACCCGAGGATGCCCATCATCTGGTCGACATCCTTGTCACCCCGGCCGCTGAGGTTCAGCAGCACGGTGCGGCCGGCCAGCTCGGCGCGGGCTCGCGACACCCAGGCCAGGGCGTGGGCGCACTCCAGGGCGGGGATGATGCCCTCTGTGCGCGACAGCAGGCTGAACGCCTCGACCACCTCGGCGTCGGTCACCTGCTCGTAGGTCGCCCGGCCGGTGGCAGCCAGGTAGGAGTGCTCGGGACCCACGCCGGGATAGTCGAGCCCGGCCGAGATCGACTCCGCCTCGAGCACCTGGCCCCACTCGTCCTGCATCAGGAACGACCGGGAGCCGTGGACGATGCCGGGCACCGCTCGGCCGATGGCCGCACCCCCGGCCGGCTCCACCCCCACGAGGGCGGCCGAGGTGTTGGCGAAGCCGGCGAAGATCCCGGCCGCGTTGGAGCCGCCGCCCACCGCGGCGGTGACCACATCGGGCACCCCGCCGTCGAGGATCTCAGCACACTGCCGGCGGGCCTCCTCCCCGACGACTCGCTGGAACTCGCGGACCATCCACGGGTAGGGGTGGGGGCCCATCACCGAGCCCAGGCAGTAGTGGGTGGTGTCGGCCACCGCTACCCAGTGGCGCAGGGTTTCGTTGACGGCGTCCTTGAGGGTGCGCGATCCGGTCTCGGCCGCCCGGACCTCGGTTCCCAGCAGGCGCATGCGGAACACGTTCAACTCCTGGCGAGCGATGTCCACGGTGCCCATGTACACCACGCAGTCCATGCCGAACAGGGCGGCTGCGGTGGCCGTGGCCACGCCGTGCTGGCCCGCGCCGGTCTCGGCCACCAGGCTGGTCTTGCCCATGCGCTGGGCCAGCAGGGCCTGGCCGAGCACGTTGTTGATCTTGTGGCTGCCGGTGTGGTTGAGGTCCTCGCGTTTCAGCAGGATGCGTACGCCCAACTCCTCGGAGAGGTTGGGGCACTCCGTCATCGGCGAGGGCCGTCCCGCGTAGTCGCGCAGCAGCCGGTCGAGTTCTCCTCTGAAGCCGGGGTCGCCCCATGCGGAGCGGAAGGCCCGGTCGAGCTCCTGGCAGGCCGGCACGAGGGTCTCGGGCACGAACATGCCCCCGAACTCGCCGAACCGCCCGTCGGCGCTGGGCTCGCCCATGAACTGCCCGGGTGGAGCCATGTCGGGCTCGCCCATGAACTCGCCTGGTGCTGAGCCCGCAGTCTCGGTCACGGATCCTGCTCCCAGTCGTAGGGGCCGGGTCCGGCCGGGTGGCCGCGCACCTCGTCCGCGGAGGCGACCTGCTCTCTGGCCGTCGCGGCCCCGGCCTCCTTGGCCGCGTTCAGGAAGGCTCTCAGCCGGGCCGGGTCCTTGCGGCCCGGCTGGCTCTCCACGCCGCTGGCGACGTCCACTCCCCACGGCCTGACCCGCCGGATGGCCGCGGCCACGTTGCCGGCGTCGAGACCGCCCGCCAGGAGCAGCCGGTGGCCGGCCAGCGGCGCGCCCTCGGCCAGGGACCAGTCGAACACCTTGCCGGAGCCGGGCTGCTCGTTGTCGAGCATCACCACGTCGGCGCCGTAGTCGGCCAGGCGTTCCAGACCCTCATGGCCGGCCGGGAAAGCCTTGATCGTGACGGGCACCCGTTCGGCCACCCAGGCCGTGTCGTCGGGCGACTCATGGCCGCTGAGCTGGGCCGCGCCCAGGCGGGCCTTGGAGGTGATCTCCACCACGCGGGCTGGAAGCTCGTTGCGGAACACGCCCACACTGAGCACATCGCCGGGCAGGCGGCGCACGATGTCCCGGACCCTGTCCATGGACACCTGGCGGGGCGACGGGGCGAATATGAACCCCACCGCGTCGGCGCCCATGGCCACGGCCAGCAGCGCGTCGTCCTCGTTGGTGGTCCCGCAGATCTTCACGAACACGCTCCGACGCTAGTGGCTCAATGACCGCCGGCGGGGTCTAGTGGCCAGAGGCGACCAGGGCCCGCACGGCCGCAGCCGCATCGGTGGAGCGCACCAGCGACTCCCCCACCAGCACCGCGCCGTAGCCGGCTTCGGCCAGGCGAGCCACGTCGGCCGGACCCTCGATGCCGGACTCGGCCACCGACACGACACCGGCGGGGATCACGGGAGCCAGGCGGGCAGCTCGGGCCCGGTCCACCTCGAAGGTCACCAGGTCGCGCTGGTTCACGCCGACAAGGTCGGCGCCCGCCGACAGCGCTCGCTCGAGCTCAGCCTCATCATGAACCTCAACTAGAGCGTCAAGGCCGACGTCCCGGGCGAGGGCGCAGAATCGCGTCAATTCGTCGTCGTTGAGCGCGGCCACGATCAAGAGCACACAGTCGGCTCCCATGATGCGGGCGTCGAGCACGTCGCGGTCGTCGACGGTGAAGTCCTTGCGCAGCGCGGGCAGGCTCGTCGCGCTCCTGGCTGCCTGCAGGTCCGAGGCCGAACCGCCGAACCACTCGGAGTCGGTGAGCACCGACAGGCACGCCGCCCCGCCTGACTCGTACTGGCGGGCGAGCTCAGCGGGGTCCAGGTCGGCTCGCAGGTCGCCCTTGGACGGCGAGCGCCGCTTCACCTCGGCGATGACGGCCAGGCTACTCACCGACACCAGCTGGGCGCGGAAGTCCCTCGTAGGCGGGCAGGAACGGGCCTGCTCCATCAGGTCGTCCGCGTCGCGCCGGTCGGCTCGGGCCGCATCCCGGTGCTGGACCACGATCCGATCGAGATAGGTACCGGCCGTCATCGCATCGGCCCGCCCCGGCTGCGGATCAGCACGACGAAGGGCGACAGCAGGAACAGCAGAGCCGACAGACCCAGCAGCAAGAGTCCGAACCGAACCAGCACGAACCCTCCGGCCAGCACGCCGAAGATCACTGCAAAGATGCCAACTACGAAGGCGAGGGGCGCGCCGGCACGCATCCAGCCGGGAAGGTTGCCCCCAGTGAGGGGCCGGTCGTCGCCGTCGAAGTCGTCGTGGCTGAAGTCGAAGTCATCCCGATACGGGCGGGCGGTGGGCTCGGCCGCGGGCGAGTCTCGCGGGCCCGGCGGTGCTTGTGAAGGCTGATTCAGACGGCGGTCTATGGCCGCCCGCGAGTCGGCGTCCGAGAGCATCTCCCACGCCAGGTTGATGCGACGCATCTGTTCGGCCGCAGCGGGGTCGTCCCCCCTCACGTCGGGATGGGTGCTACGGGCCAGGGCGACATAGGCCTGCCTGATCTCCGAGACAGGGGCATCCCGGGCCACGCCCAGCACCGCGTACGGGTCCATCCCGCCATGGTAGGCCCCAGTCAGTGATGGTCCAGTGTGGTGGCCGGTGTGGCCAGCACGGTGGCCGGGATGCCGTCCACTTCCGCGTCGGCAGGAGGCTCCACCCGGCGATGAACGGGTCCTAGGGCCACGGTCACGCCCGAAGCCGGGTCCGCGGCGGCTGAAGTGACCTCCCCGACCGCCTTGCCGTCGACGGTGATCCCGGCGCCGGGCGACACTCCGTCGCCGCGGATCTCGAGCAGCCGCACCGGACGGGGCACGTTCCCGCCCCGGCTGTCGATGCGGGCCACCAACTCCTGCCCGGTGTAGCACCCCTTGGTGAAGCTGACCGACGACTCCACCAGACCGGCGATCTCGGCCGGGATGGTGCGCTCGGTCAGCTCTCGGCCCATGGCCGGCCAGCCCGCCCGGATTCGGGCCGCTTCCATGGCCGCGGCCGAGGCTTCGGCGCCCGCTGGCAACGACACCTCCGGGCCCAGCAGGTCGACTCCTTCGAAGCCCGGCCACGCCACGGGGGCCCGCAGCTCGACTCGAACCGCATCCAGGCCATCCAGACCGCCGGATGAGCCCCTGATGCTCAGCATCTGCCAGCCCTCCAGGATCTCGAAGGTCGCGTCGACCCTGAGCTTGAACCTCTCCAGGCGGGCTACCAGCGCTTCGGCGAATCCAGCGTCCAGGTCGACTAGGAACTCGTTCTGGCCGAGCCGGGTGAGCCGGAACCAGGCGTCCACCTTGCCCTGGGGCGCGAGTACGAGCGACCACGCCGAGTCACCCGGCTCCACGGCTTCAACATCTTGGGAGATCTGGCCCTGCAGGAAGGTCGTGGCGTCAGCACCGGTCGTCCGCACCACGTCCCTCGGCACCAGTGCCGCGACGGTGGCCGTCATCCGATCTGGCTCGCCCGCTTGCGGGCCGCCGTCATGCTCCGAGCCGCAGGGACCGCAGCCAGCAGCGCCTGGGCCTTGTTCTCGCACTCGGCGTGTTCCTCCGCTGGCACGGAGTCGGCAACGATCCCCGCGCCGGCCTGCACCGAGGCCCGGCCGTCGCGCACCAGCATCGTGCGGATGGTGATGGCCGTGTCGATGTTGCCCGAGAAGTCGATGTAGCCGACCACGCCCGCGTACGGACCGCGCTTGGTGGGCTCCAGTTCGTCGATGATCTCCATGGCTCTGACCTTCGGAGCACCCGACACCGTTCCCGCCGGTAAAGTCGCCCTCAGCACGTCGATGGGCGTGGCCGACGAGGCCAGCTTTCCCGACACCTGCGAGGTCAGGTGCATCACGTGGCTGTAGCGCTCAAGGGTCATCATCTCATCGAGGTTCAGGGATCCGAACTCCACCACCCGACCGACGTCGTTGCGAGCCAAGTCGACGAGCATCACGTGCTCGGCGACTTCCTTGGGGTGCTCGGCCAGCTCCGCGGCCAGGCGCCGATCCTCGGCGTCGGTGTGGCCCCGGCGCCTGGTGCCGGCGATTGGCCGGCTGACGACCTTGCCGTTGAGGAGCTGGACCATGGGCTCGGGCGATCCGCCCACCACCTCCAGCCCGTCGTGGCGCAGGAAGTACATGTAGGGGCTGGGGTTGACCTGGCGCAGCACCCGGTAGGCGTCGAAGGCGTCGGCACCCAGCTCGAAGTCGTAGCGCTGGGACAGCACCACTTGGAACACGTCGCCCGCGAGGATGTACTCCCGGGCCGCCTCCACCGCGCGCGAGTAGAGCTCCAGGCCCATGGTCGAGGTGGTCGCTACCGGTTCCGTTCCGCCGGTGTCGGACGGTTCGGGCGGCGCCACCAGGGGCTCGTCGAGGGGCTTGGCCCCGTCGGCCGCGATGGCCTCCACCCGCAGAACAGCCTCGTAGTAGAGCCGGTCTATGGTCCGGTCGTCGGCCCCGGCGGGAACGACCACGTTGGAGATCAGGGTGGCCCGCTGGCGCCAGTGGTCGTACACCGCCAGCTCGCCGATCAGTGACATCACGGCGTCGGGATGGCCCGAGTCGTCGACGGGCACTTCGGGCAGGTACTCCACCTCGCGCACGATGTCGTAGCCGAGGTAGCCGACCAGGCCCCCGTGCAGCGGCGGAAGGCCCTCGATCGACGGAGCGTGGTAGTGGTCCAGCAGCACCTCCAGCGCGGCGAGCATGCCTTCGTGCCGGGGGACGTTGACACCGAGGTGGCCGGTGACCTCCACATGCCGGCCGTGGGCCACCAGGGTGGCGATGGGGTTACGGCCCATGAACGACCAGCGGCTCCAGCGCTCCCCGTGCTCCACCGACTCCAGCAGGAACCCGTCGCCGGATCCGACCACCCGTGCGAAGGCGGCCACCGGCGTCGTCAGGTCGGCCAGCACCTCCCGCCAGACCGGGACCACCCGGTAGGCGCGGGCCAGCGCCCGGAACTCTTCCTGGGTGGGCTGAATCATGGCCGGACCCGGCCGTCAGCCGCCGTCAGCCGGAGCGGATCCGTCGAACGACCGGAAGAAGCACGAGTACCTGCCGGTGTGGCATGCGCCGCCGCCCTCCTGGTCGACCACGAACAGCAGGGTGTCGCCGTCGCAGTCGTAGTAGGCCTCCTGCAGCCACTGCCGCTCCCCGGAGGTCTCGCCCTTGCGCCATACCTCCTGGCGGGACCGGCTCCAGAACACGGTCCGGCCCTCGGCCAGGGTCAGGGCCAGGGTCTCAGCGCTCATCCAGGCCATCATCAGCACGGCTCGGGTGGAGGCGTCCTGCACGATGGCGGGCACCAACCCGTCTTCGTTGTACTTGACGGCCGCGAGGGCCTCCTCGCTGGCCTCGATCGGTGTTCCAGTCACGTGTTCCAGCCTAAGGCGCGGCCTACTGGAAGAAGGCGCCCCCGTTGACCACAAGGTTCTGGCCGGTGACGAAGTCTGAGCCGCGGCCGGCCAGGTACAGGATGGTCCCGATCATGTCCTCGGGCTCCTGGGTGCGCTTGAGGGCTCGACCGGCGACCACGAACTGGTCGCTGGTGGCGTCGGTGGGCCGCAGCGACGGGTTGGGTATCAGGTCGGGTGACACCGTGTTCACCGTGATCCCGTCGGGACCCAGCTCCTGGGCCAGGCAGCGCGTCAAGCCGATGATCGCGCTCTTGCTGGCCACGTAGTGCGGGAAGCCGACGGTGCCCTTGAAGCAGGTGTTGGAGGCGATGTTGATGATCTTTCCCGAGCCCTGCTTCTGCATGTAGGGGTACACCGCGCAGCAGGTGAGCCACACGCCGCGGACGTTGACCTCGAAGGTGCGGTCCCATTCGTGTTGGGGGACCTCGTTGAACGGGCCCCGGGTGGTCTCCGAGAAGTAGGCCGCGTTGTTGACGAGCACGTCGATTGAGCCGAAGACGTCGTCCGCGGCCGCGGCCAGGGCGTGGTTGTCGCCCTCGGAGCTGATGTCGGCCTGGACGCCGAGAGCCCGGCCGCCGACCGCCTCGACCTTGGCCACTGTCTCGGTGAGGTCGAGCAGGTCGCTGGCCACGATGTTGAACCCCTCGCCCGCCAGAGCGAGGCAGTAGGCCTGCCCCAGCCCTCTCGCCCCGCCGGTCACGATCGCTGTCGGCGCCATGCTGTTTCCTCCCTGTCCGCTTTCTCCCAAATGGGCGAGGCTTTCATCCCCGCAGTCCCGCCAGCTCGAGCAGCCACCGCCGGTACTCCAGCAGCGCGAGGTCGGCCCCCTTGACGAACATCTCCTCCGGCAGCCTGATCGGCACCTGGCAGGGCATCTGCGACTCCACGATGGGGCGGTCCTGGTCGGTGACCAGCTGCGCGAAGGCCATGAACTCCTCGCCGTGGTCGAGCCCGTAGTTGCGGCCCTGGTAGGTGAAGCACCGGGTCCGGTGGGGGCCGACGGGCGCCAGGCACACCCACAGCACGTAGTCCTCGTGTTCGCCGGCGCTGCTGTTGAGCTGCATCGCGTTCGGCACGAACACTCGGTAGCGCTTGATGGCGCCGAAGATGGGCTCGCCGCCGGAGTCCGCGGTGGGGGCATTCTTGACGTTGTCGGTGAACTCCGGGAACGGCCCGGCCACGAACCTCAGCTCGCCCCCGACCCGCTCCACGTCGTAGTCGTCGACCCGGGGCTGGTTGCTGTCCCCGAGCAGCCCGTCGTGCACCCACGGGAAATGGGAGAAGTCGAAGTAGTTCTCCAGTCGGCGGGCCATCGAGCAGTCCCACTCGTAGATGTCGAGATGCAGGAACTGGTAGCTCGGGTCGTCGAACATCGGGACCGACGGCGGCGGGTAAATGGGGTCTCCCAGGCAGGTGTACACCAGCCCGCTGACCTCGCAGGTGGGGTAGCTGCGCAGCTTCACGTTGACGTGCTGCGAAAGCTCCTCCCGTGCCGGGATCCGGGCCACCGCGCCGGTGGCGTCGTAGGTCCAGCCGTGGTACGGGCAGCGCAGGCAGTCGTCGACCACCACGCCAAGGGACAGCGCGGTCCCCTTGTGCAGGCACTGGTCGTCGAACACCACGGGCTCGCCGCCGAGGCGCACCACCACCATCTTCTTGCCGTACAGCACGAAGCCCTGCGGGGTGTCGGTCAGCTCGTCGGAGTAGGCCACCGGGTACCAGAACTTGTCCCGCATGGCCTCGTACAGCTTGTCCTCGGTCTCGGCGCTTACGTAGTCGATCCGGTCGTCCAGCTGGGTCATCGGACGTTTCCCTTCCTGCTTCGAGATGAGCCTCAGCCCGCCCGCTGTCCGGCTGCCTGGCGGGCGGCGTCGGGGCCCCTGGCGATCTCGCGCAGCCAGCGGCGGTACTCGATGGCGACCCGGTCGACCCCGGCGATCTGGAGCTCGGCGCTCAGGTCGACGGGCAGCTCCTCGGGGCGCTGGGACTCGACGAAGGCGAGGTCCTGGCCGATGACCAGCGCGTTGAAGTCGAGCATCTCGGTGTCGGTGGCCTCTTCGAAGGCGTAGTCGCGGCCCATGAACGTGAAGCACCGGCAGCTCCTGCGGCCGGTGGGGCACACGCTGAAGAACAGCAGGTAGCGCTGGTCGACCGACTCGATGTACTGGTCGAGCAGGATGGTGTTGGGCATGAACAGCCGGTAGTCGAGCTTGACCTCGACGGCGCCGGTGATCTCGAGGCTCCTGTTCTTGCCCGAGTCGGGGGGTTCGGCCATGTGGGGGTGCTCGAAGCGCAGCTCGTTGCGATGCCGTCCGATGGAGTGGTCGGGGACCTCGGGGTGGGCCGAGTCGCCCAGCACGCCGTCGTGGACCCAGGCGAAGTGGCCGAAGTCCACGTAGTTCTCGATGCGGCGGGGCAGCGCGCACCTCCAGTCGTAGGGTTCGACCTCGACGTGGCGGAACGACTCGTCGCCGAAGTAGGGGTTCTCCGGCAGCGGGTAGACGGGGTCGCCGGTGAGGCACACCCAGATCAGCCCCAGGTGCTCGGCGGCCCGATACGCCGTGAGGCGGGCCCGCGACGGGATCTTCACGTCGGGCCGGGCGGGAATCCTGGTGCAGCGGCCCTCGCCGTTGTAGGTCCAGCCGTGGTAGCCGCAGCGCAGGCCCTCCTCGCTGACCGAGCCGAGTGACAGGGCGGTGCCGCGGTGCACGCAGATGTCCCGGAAGGCCGACACCTGGCCGTCGATGCGGGCCAGCACCAGGGGCTCGTCCAGCAGGGTCACCGCCAGAGGTCCACCGCCGGCCAGCTCGGACGCGTAGGCCACCGGGTGCCAGAAGCCCCGCAGCGCCTCGTACAGGCCGTCCTCGCTCACAGGTACAAGCCGGTGCTGCCCTTGTCGAGGCGCTCGGCGGCCACCGCGTGGATGTCGCGCTCGCGCAGGATGATGTAGTCGCGGCCCCTGACCTCTACCTCGTAGCGGTCCTCGGGGTTGAACAGCACCCGGTCGCCCTTCTCCATGTTGCGGACGTTGGGGCCGACCGCCACCACCTCGGCCCAGGTGAGGCGCTTGCCCACCTGGGCGGTGGCCGGGATGAGGATGCCGCCGGTCGAGCGGCGCTCGCCCTCGGCCTCGCCCACGGCCACCAGGATCCGGTCGTTGAGCATCTTGACCGGTAGACGGTCGTCGTCGTGAGGGCCGGGGGCGGAATTGTTGCGGGACACAGTGTCAGCCCGGGGCTCGGTCGTGGTCACGGATCCCAACGGTACCCGCCCGCAGGGCTGGAGCCGCGAGGCGAGTTGAACGTCAAGCGGTCGGGGCGAGCTCGATCTCGCCGTCAGCGATGCTTATGAGCCAGCGCCGGTACTCCACGGTGCCCGCGTCGGCTCCCTTGACGTGCATCTCGGCGGTCAGATCCACCGGCAGCTCCTCAGGCCGCTGCGACTCGACGATGGGTTGGTCCTGGCCCAGGATCACGTACTGCATGTCGTGGAACTCCTGGTCGCGGTCCAGCGCGTAGTTCCGGCCCACGAAAGTGAAGCACCGGGTCCGGCGCCGGTTGACCGGCGCGACGGCGACGTACAGCACGAAGTCCTCGGTCACCCCGGCCGAGCTGTTGAGCTTCATGGCGTTGGGCATGTACACCCGGTAGCGCTTCCATGCCTCGTAGGTGAGGCCGTCGTGCTCGACCGCCGAGTTCTTGACGTTGTCGGTGTACTCGATGAACGGGCCTGCGGTGATCCGGAGCTCGGAGCCGTGCCGCTGCACGTCGTAGTCGGCGATCTCGGGCTCGTCGCGGTCGCCGAGGATGCCGTGGTGCACGTGGGCGAAGTGGGAGAAGTCGAAGTAGTTCTCCAGACGCCGGGCCACCGAGCAGTCCCACTCGTAGGGGTCGAAGCGCAGGAAGTGGTAGCTGGGGTCGTCGAGTTCGGGGCACTCCGATGGACCGAACCGCGGCGTCTCGCCCGAGACGCAGGTCCACACCAGGCCGCCGGCCTCGATCGTCGGGTAGGTCGGCAGTTGGGCTGTCAGCTTGCCGTTCAGCTCCGGCCTCGCCGGGATGTCAACGACGGTGCCGTCGGCGTCGTAGGCCCAGCCGTGGTAGGCGCAGCGCAGCCAGCAGCCGTCGATCCGGCCCAGCGACAGGGCCGAGCCGCGGTGGCGGCAGATGTCGCTGAAGACGTGGGCCTTCCCGTCGAGACGGGCCACGGCCAGACGGGTGTCGAACAGCGTGACTTGGTGGGGCGAGTCGGTGAGGTCGTCCGAGAAGGCCACCGGCTGCCAGAAGCGCTTGAGCTGCTGGTAGAGCCGCTCCTCGCCGGCCATGTCGAGCTGGGTGTTGCCCTGAACCTCGAATCCTTCGGTCGCGGCGGGCTCTTGGGTGATGGTCATGGCATCGTCACCTTTATCGCCTCCACCGGGCAGCACGCCTCGGCGCTGCGGGCGTTGGCCACCAGTTCGGGCGGCAGCGTCGGTTGGAGGACTTCCAGCTTGAGACCGTCGTCGTCGATGTCGAAGATCTCGGGCGCCAGCGAGGCGCACATTCCCGAGACGATGCAGACATCGTGGTTCACTTCAACGCTCGCGTCAGCCATCGCGGGAACCTCCGCCTCCATGGTACGCGCTCCACGCCTCGGTCACCGCGGCCACGATGTTCTGGTAGCCGGTGCACCGGCAGAGGTTGCCCGACAGCAGTTCCACGACGCGTTCGGGCTCGTTCCACTCGCCGGGGTCCACGCTCTCCAGCGTCATCAGGAAGCCTGCGGTGCAGAAGCCGCACTGCAGGGCATGGTTGTCGTGGAAGGCCTGCTGCATCGGCGACAGGGAGTCCGAGCCCGCCGGCGCGAGGTCCTCGACGGTGCGGACCTCTCCCCCGTCAGCCTGCACCGCCAGCATCAGGCATGACCGCACCGCGTCGCCGTCGACGATGACCGTGCAGGCGCCGCAGTACCCGTGCTCGCAGCCCAGATGGGTGCCGGTCAGACCTACGGTGTCGCGGATGTAGTCCGACAGCAGCAGCCGGGCCGGCACCCGGTGACGGCGGGTCCGCCCGTTAATCGTGACCTCGACGTCCACCTCGGAGATCGGTTCGCTGATGGTCATGCGGCCTCCTCGGCGACCAGAGCTCTCCGGGCGGCTCTGACCGTCAGTGCGGCCACCGCCTCGCGGCGGTACCAGCTCGTGGCGTGGATGTCGTCGAACGCGTCGGCCGTGTCGGCCATCACCGCCTCGGCGATGGTGTCCGCCGGGTGGTCCGCGGCCCAGCCCCTTATCGCAGCCTCGGCCGTTGCCAGCCGGGTGGGAACTCCTCCCAGGCCGAATCCGACGAGGCTGGCCGAGCGCACTGCGCCGCCGTCGGCTTCCACTATCGCGACCATGCCGGCCACCGCGAAGTCTCCGGCCCGGCGGGAGATCTCGTCCACGATGGTCACCGAGCCGGGCGGCGGTGCCGGAAAGCGCACCTCGGTGATGAGTTCGCCGTCCTCGAGAGCCGTCCAGAACGGTCCGATGAAGAAGTCCGCGGCGTCGACCCGGCGTTCACCGTCGGGTCCGGAGACGGCGAGCATCGCGCCGGAGGCGACTGCGAGGGCGGGCAGCTCCGCCGCCGGGTCGGCGTGGGCCAGGCTGCCGCAGACAGTGCCCCGGTTGCGGATCTGGAGATGCCCGACGTGGCGCAGAGCGGCCCGCAGCCCACCGACGACGCCGGCCGCACCTTCGTGCTCTAGCACACGCGTCTGCGTCGCGGCCGCCCCCACCGTCACCCCGCCCGGGTCGCAGTCCACCGAGGCGAGACCCTCGATCCGGTTGATGTCGACCAGCAAGGACACGTCGGTCAGGCGGAAGTTCATGGCCGGAACGAGGCTCTGGCCTCCCGCCAGTACCCGGCTGGACTCGGCGGAGCTGAGAGCTTCGAGAGCCTCCGTCACCGTCGAAGGCCGGCAGTAGTCGAACGGTGCCGGCTTCACGAACCTGCTCCAGCTCCAGCCGCCTCGGCCGATCGGATGGCAGCCCTCACCGCCACGGGAGTGACCGGGCACTCGGTGAGGTCGACACCCCACTCCGAGAGGGCATCGGACACGGCTCCGGCCACCACCGCCGGCGGCCCCACGGTGCCTCCCTCGCCGCAGCCCTTGACGCCGAGGGGCTGTTCAGGGGCGGGCGACTCGAAGTGGTCGACCTCCATGCGGGGCACCTCGGCGCACGTCGGCACCAGGTAGTCCATGAACGACGCGAAGCGGGGATTCGCGGTGTCGGGGTCGTACTGGAAGTGCTCGTACATGGCGCCCGCGATGCCCTGGGCCACCCCGCCGTGGACCTGGCCCTCCACCAGCGCCGGGTTGATGACCGTCCCGCAGTCATGGACCACGATGTAGTCCTCGATCCTCACCTCTCCGGTGCTTACCCGGACGCTGACGACCCCGATGTGGGCGCCGTTGGACCAGCTGGCCGCGGCGTTGATCTTGCCGGTGTCGTCGAGCTGATGCTGCAGGTTCTCAGGGTGGAAGTAGCCCGAGGTCTCCAGGCCGGGCTCCATGCCGTCGGGCAGGTCCACATAGCGGATCCACGCCGCGGTGCCGACCTCGGCCCAGCTCACCGAGGGCTGGTCGCTGCCGGCCACATGGAACGCGCCGTCGGTGAGCACGATGTCGGCCTCGGCCGCCTCAAGCATGTGCGCGGCGATGGCCCGGGCCTTGTCCATCAGCCGCTCGGAGGCCAGTAGCACCGAGCCGGTGAGCATCATCGCGCCGCGGCTGCCCCACGAGCCCAGGCCGTAAGGGGCCCGCTCGGTGTCGCCCAGCACCACGGTGACGTTCTCAGGTGAGACCCCCAGAGCATCGGCCGCGAGCTGCGCCGCGACGGTCTCGGCGCCCTGTCCGAAGGAGCTGAGACCGGCCGCGACCCGCACTGAGCCGTCCGGGTCGACCCGAACGGTGGCCGCGTCGCCGCCGCCCCAGTGGCCGGTGGTCAGGTGGTAGCTCGGCGAGGTGGGCTCCACATAGTTGCAGTAGCCCACGCCCACCCGAACATCGGGGTCGTCGGCGTAGCGGGCTAGGGCCCGCTCCAGAGCCGGCTGGGTCATCTCCAGTCCCTGCTCGAATGACTCGGTGTGGGAGCCCGAATCGAGTCGACCCCCGCCGTGCATCACATACGGCGTTTGGCCCGGCTGCAGCAGCATTCGAAGTCGCAAGTCCGCGCGGTCGGTTCCCGTCAGGCGAGCCACCCGGTCGATTATTCGCTCCATGACGAACGCGCCTTCGGGAATCCCGAAGCCCCGGTAGGCGCCGGACGGTGTCTTGTTGGTGACCACACCGATGGTGCGGGCCTGCATGTTGGGGAAGTCGTAGCCGCCCGTGACGCAGGCGTTGGTCACGAATACCGGCGCGGTGCCCGGCATGAAGATCTCGCCCGAGCCCATGTCGAGCGTGGACGCGCAGCGGACTCCCCTGATCGTGCCGTCGTCGTCGTAGGCGACCTCCACGTCGTGGCGCTGCTCGCGGGCGTGAACCGACGCGACGAGGTTCTCCATGCGGTCCTCGATCCAGCGGGCCGGCTGGTCGAGCAGGCGGGCGATCCAGGGCACCACGATGTCCTCGGGGTAGATGTGGGTCTTGGTGCCGAAGCCGCCCCCGATGGTCGGATGGATCACCCGCACCTGCGGCTCGGGCATGTCCAGCATCAGCGCGACGGTGGAGCGGACCATGTGGGGGCTCTGCGTCGAGGACCACACCGTGAGCGTCCCGTCGGTGATGTCGGCCACCACTCCCCTGGTCTCCATCGGCAGTCCCGTCTGGCGCTGGCTGACGTAGGTCTCGGAGAAGGTGTGGTCGGCCTGCTCGAAGGCGTGGTCGACCTCGGGCTTGTGGGTGGCCACGTCGAACGAGTAGTTGCTCTCCCAGTGGTCGTGGAGCGTGGGCGCTCCGGGGGCCAGGGCCTGGTCGAGATCGGCCACCGTCGGCAGCGGCTCGTAGGTGGTCCCCGCCGCGACCAGCGCGGCGGCGTCCTCAGCGATGTAGCGGTCCACCGCAACCACGGCGGCGTAGGGAGCACCCACGTATCGCACCCGGTCCTCGGCGAGCGGGCGCTGCTTGACCGGGCCTATGTAGGGGATGTAGTCCGGGAAGGTCTTGACGTCGGCCAGGTCGGCCGCGGTGAACACCGCCTGCACGCCCTCGACGGCCAGGGCCTCTGACGTGTCGATTGACACGATGCGGGCGTGGGCCTCGATGCTGCGCACGAAGACGACCTCGAGCATCCCCACGATCTTGATGTCGGCGACGTAGCGCCCCCGGCCGGTGAGCGGGCCCTGGTCCTCCCTCCTCGGGACCGACCTTCCGATGTGGCGGGTGCTGTGGCGGATGTGGGAGTCGATGTCGAGGCTCATCGCCGCTCCAGCGCCGTCTAGCGCTCGCCCCGGTGGTACGGGATGGTCAGCGACAACGGGACCTGGGAGCGGCTGCGGTTGAACACCAGCGCGACGATCGTCAGAAGGAACGGCAGGGCCAGCAGGAGCTGGTAGGGCAGGTCCACACCGCTGGCCTGGAGCGACAGCTGGGTGGCCTCGAGGAACCCGAACAGCAGCGAGCCACCCAGGATCCATGACGCCCGCCAGTTCCCGAAGATCACGATGGCCAGGGCGATCCATCCCCGCCCGGCGACGATGTCGTCGAAGAACTGGTTCCCCCCCGCCAGCGAGAGGTAGGCGCCGCCCAGCCCGGCCATCACGCCCCCGTAGATCACCGCGGTGTACTGGCGGGAGATGATGCCCACGCCTCGCATGTCGCACGCCTCGGGGTTGTGGCCGATGCTGCGGAGCTCCAGGCCGTACTTGGTGCGGTTCAGGAAGATGAAGGTCGCCGGCACCATGAGGATCCCGAAGTAGGTCAGCCAGTGCTGGTCGAAGAACACCTCGCCCACCGCGGGGATGTCGGACAGCAGCGGGATGGTCGCCGTCTGGAACCGGTCGACGGTGGGGAACGCGACGGCGCCGCCCTCCTCGTACACGGAGCGGTACCAGAAGAAGGCTCCGCCCAGGCCGAGGATGTTCAGCGCGAGCCCGGCGACGATCTGGTTTACCTTTACCGTGGCCGTCATCACCGCCATCAGCAGCCCCAGCGCACCACCGCCTAAGGCCGCCCCCACCAGCCCCAGCCACAGGTTGCCGGTCTCGTTGGCCACCAGGAACCCGGTGAAGGCGCCCAGTGTCATGGTCCCCTCGAGGCTCAGGTTCAGGATCCCGCTGCTCTCGGCGACCAGCTCGCCGGTGGCCGCGATCAGCAGCGGTGTGGCGATCTTGAAGGTAGTTACGAAGATGCCCAGGATCACCGAGTAGGTGAGGAAGTCCTCCACGGCGGGCTACCCGGAGTTATCCATGGTGGGCGATCTTCCTGAGTCGGTAGCGGCAGGCGACTGCGGCCAGCAGCACGAGAACCAGGGCCACACCCTCGATGACGTCCACCAGCGCGGCGGGGATGCCGGTGCCGACCTGCATCTGGGTCGCGCCGTTGAGCAGCCCCGCGAAGGCGATGGCCACCACGATCACGCCCGCGGGATGCAGCCGGGCCACCAGGGCGATGATGATTCCGGTGAAGCCGACGGCCTGGCCGCCGAACTCGAAGTTGATCCGGTGATGAAGGCCCAGCAGCTCACCCGCGCCGGCCAGTCCTGCCAGCGCCCCTGAGATGGCCATGACCGCGATGACGGCCGCCCCGACGCTGATGCCCTTGTACGAGGCCGCCTGCTTGTTCACGCCGATGGCCCTCAGTTCGAATCCCAGGGTGGTGCGCCGCACCAGAAAATGGACCACGACCGCCATCACCAGCGCGAGGGCGAAGCCCAGGTGCAGCCGGCTGCCGTCGAAGAAGCGGGGCAGGAATGCGCTCTCGACCATCCGCTCGGTCTGGGAGTAGGGCGTGTTGTTCGCCTGCCAGGGCCCCGAGAGCAGCCATGACAGCCCGGAGTCGATGACGAAGTTGAGCATCACCGTCGTGAGGATCTCGTTGGTTCCGTAGCGGACCAGCAGGACGCTGGCCACCGTCGCCCACACTGCTCCGAAGACCGCAGCCCCGGCGAACATGGCCACGAACAGCACCGGCGCGGGAAGGCCTGAGAATGTGTCGTAGACCCACCAGGTGCCGATGGCGCCCGCGATGAACTGACCCTGTCCGCCGATGTTCCAGACCCCGGCCCGGAAGGCGATGGCCGCGCACAGCCCGGTGAGGATCAGCGGCGTCGCCTGCACCAGCGTCTCGAGGGCCGATTCCCGGTTTCCGAAGGCCCCCTCGTAGAGGGACGCAAACGCGTCCAGCGGCGACACGCCGACGATGATCACCAGCAGGCCGATGATCACCGCAGTGACGGCCAGCGCGATGAGGGTGGCGTACAGCTCGTACACCGGACGGGTGTACAGCCTCCGCTCCAGGCGCCAGGCGCCCGGCTGGAACAGCATCGAGAGCGGATCGCGGCCGGCGTCTGCTTCGTGGTCGTCGCGCGGGCTGTCCTGGGGAGCGTCGGCGACCTGCTCGCTCACGGTGGACCTTGGTCTGTGTCGCTGGCACCCGCCATGTGCATTCCGATCTCTTCAAGGGTGGTCGCGTCGGGTTCAGTGACCGCGACAATCCGCCCATCGTAAATCACCGCGATCCGGTCCGAGAGCTGGAATATCTCATCGAGGTCCTCGGACATCAGCAGCACCCCCGCGCCGCGGTCCCTCTCCTGGATCAGGCGGCGCCGGACGTACTCGGTGGCGGCTATGTCGAGACCCCGCGTCGGCTGGTGCGCCACGATCAGCTGGGGCTGGCCGGAGAGTTCCCGGGCCATGATTATCTTCTGCAGGTTGCCACCCGAGAGGGTCCTGGTGATCTGCGCCGCCGACGGTGTCTTGATCTCGAAGGTGTCGATCGACTCCGTGGCGAAGGCGTCGATATGGCCCCGGTTGAGGATCCCGGCGCGGGAGAACTGCCGCTCGCGTTGGTTGCCCAGCACCAGGTTCTCCTTCACGCTGAAGTCCATCATCAGACCCTGGGCGATGCGGTCTGCGGGCACGCTGGCCACCCCGAGGGTGGCGATCCGGTGGGGCGCTGACTCGGTGGTGTCCTGGCCGGCGATCCGGATGGAGCCGGTCTCGGGATGGCGCACGCCCACGACCGCGTCGAACAGGGCGTTCTGGCCGTTGCCCGACACGCCGGCGATGCCCACGATCTCGCCCGAGCCGACGGTGATCGACAGCCCCTCGAGCGAGCCTCGTCCCGTATCGGACCTCAGGTGGATCTCGTCGACCTCCAGCACCGGCTCGCCGGCGGTGGATGCAGCCTTGTCCGCCTGCATCAGGACCTCGCGCCCCACCATCATCCGGGCCAGGTCTCGCTGATCGACGTCGGCAGTGTCGACCGTGCCGACCACCTTGCCGCGGCGCAGCACTGTCACCCGGTCCGAGAGGTCCATCACCTCCTTGAGCTTGTGGGTGATCAGGATGATGGTGAGGCCCTCGTCGCGCATCCGGCGCAGGATCCGGAACAGCTCATCGATGCCCTGCGGGGTCAGCACCGCGGTGGGCTCGTCCAGGATCAGGATCTCGACGCCGAAGTAGAGCGTCTTGAAGATCTCCACCCACTGCTGCTCCCCCACCGAGAGCCGGCCGACCTCCGCGTCGGGATCGATCTCCACGTCGTAGTCGGCGAAGAACTCCTCGAGGCGGCGCCGCGCCTCTGTGAGGTCGAGCCACTGCTTGGCGGGCGTGCCGATCACCACGTTCTCGATGACCGACATCGGGGGCACCAACTCGAAGTGCTGGTGGACCATCCCGATGCCGGCCTCGATGGCGTCGCGGGGCGAGTGCAATTCCAGCGGCCGGCCGTTGAGCAGGACTTGGCCCTCCTCGGGCCGGTAGACGCCGTAGAGGATGTCGGCCAGGGTCGTCTTGCCCGCTCCGTTCTCGCCGAGCAGGCAGTGGATCTCGGCCCTGCGGATTTCGACGCTGACGGAGTCGTTGGCGACCACGCCGGGGAAGACCTTCGTCACGTCCTCGGCGACGAGGATGTTCTCCCCCGGCGCGGCCGCGCCGGACTGGGCTGCATCTGCCATCGGATCGGAGCGCTCAGTCGATCGTTCGACGCGCAGCCCGGCTTCTCGCGACTACTCGAACGCGTCGAACTTGAGCGGGACGACCAACTCGCCCGACAGGATGGCGACCCGGGCCGCCTCGACGGCAGCCACCACGTCGGCCGGCACGTCGCCGGCTATGGCCCCCAGGGAGGAGCCGTCGTCCACCATCGACTGGTAGACGATGCGCTGCGGCGGCGAGTTGTAGGGCACGCCGTGCACCGTGTAGTCGTACCAAGCGTCGAGCACGTCGCTGAAGGCGGTGTCCCACTGCGCCACTGCGCTGGTCAGCACCACCGGCGACAGGCTCAACTGGTCGGTGAAGTGGCCGACGGCCCGCACGTTGCCGGCGTCCTCGGCCGCGGCGAACGGGCCGAACCGCTCGGCATAGATGACATCGGAGCCGTTGGCGATCTGGGCCTCTGCCGCGGCCGACGCGGTGGCCGGGTCGAACCAGCTCTCGATGTAGGTGACCCCGGCCACCTCGATGTCGGGGTTGACCGACCGGGCCCCGTCGACGAAGGCGTTGAGAGGCGCGTTGACGTTGGGGAACGGGTACGCGGCCACACCGCTGATCCTGTTCGTCTGGGTCGTCAGGCCGGCGATGATCCCGGCGAGGTAGGCGGGTTCGTGGATGAACACGTCGATCCAGTAGGCGTTGTCGCCGCCCTCGTGGTCGTCGTTGCCGGAGCCCGAGTACACGAACAACGTGTCGGGGAAGTCGGCCTTGTTGGCGGCGACCCCGTCCACGAAGGTGCTGTGGCCGACGATGATCTCGTACTCGCCGGTCTGGGCCAGGTCGCGGATGACGCGTTCGCCCTCGACGAACGGGATTCCCTCGAGGATCTCGAGGTTGACGGTGATGCCGTACTTGTTGGACGCCGAGACGCGGTTGACGCTGTCGATGAACGTGGCGTACCAGCCCTCCTCCTTGGTGCCCACGACGAGCATGGCCATGTCGATCTCGCTGGGTGCGGCGGCTGCCTGCTCCGCAGCCGCCTCCTCCGCGGCGGCGGCGGCTTCGGCGGCGGCGGCCTCGGCTTCGGCGGCGGCGGCTTCGGCGGCGGCGAGCTGTGCTTCGAGTTCCTCGACTGCTGCTCCCTCGGCTTCGGCAGCCTCCAGCGCGGCCGCGGCGGCGGCGGCTTCGGCCTCGGCGATGGTGGCCGCATCGGCTGCGGCCTTGGCCTCGGCTTCGGCGGCGTCGGCCTCGGCCTGCGCCTCCGCCGCTGCTGCTTGCGCGGCGGCGGCTTCGGCCTCGGCGGCCTCGACGGCGCCGGTGTCCACGGCGGGTGCCGGGGCCGGTTCGTCGTCGCCGCAGGCGACGAGGCCTACGACGAGTGCAAAGGCAACCAGTAGTCGCATCGTTGTTCTGCGCATGATGTTTCGGTCTTCCTCCTTGTGGGACCCATCGCAGGGCCACCGTCGGAAAGGCGGCGTTGTACTGCCGAATGGTTCCGCCGGTGGCTGTGCGAATTGGTTGTGTGAATATTGATGAGGACTATACGCGCTGGTCGGACGTTTGTCAGCGGCACCGCAAGGTTGCCGTCGGGCCCTAGTGGAATCCCGAGCCACCGTTGACCCAGATGTTCTGGCCGGTCACGAAATCCGATAGCGGGCTCATCAGGTAGATGAGGGTGCCCACCATGTCCTCCGGCACCTGGGTCCGCTTGAACGCTCGCCTGGCCTGGATGGCCGCGTCGACCTCGGGCTGGACGCTGGAGTACGCCTCGTCGTGGGGGATGTAGTCGGGGGTGATGGTGTTCACCGCGATCCCGGAGCCGCCCAACTCGCGGGCCATGGCTCGGGTCAGCCCCCAGATCGCCGACTTCGACGACACGTAGTGCAGGAAGTTGGGGGTGCCGTCGTTCACCGTCATGGAGGCGATGTTGACGATCCGGCCGCTGCCCTGGGCCCTCATGGTGGGCGCTACCGCGCGGGAGCACAGCCAGGTCCCCTTCACGTTCACCGCGAAGCAGAGGTCCCACTCGTCGGGAGGGAGGTCCTCCATGGGGGCGCGGGTGGCGGCCATGTAGAAGGCGGCGTTGTTGACCAGCCCGTCGATGCGGCCGTAGGCGTCCACGGTCGCGGCCGCCATCGCCTCGGTCTGATCGACGTCGGAGACGTCCACCTGCATCGACATCGCCCGGGTGCCCGACGCGCTGAGTTCAGCGACCACGTCGCGGCCGTCGCTGAGGTCGGCGACCACGACGGTCGCGCCCTCGGCGGCCAGCCCCCGGCAGTAGGCCAGGCCGATGCCCTTGGCTCCACCGGTGACGATGATCACCCGCCCGTCCAGTATTCCCATCGAGGTCCTCCCGTGTCTTGGTTGATTGAGGCTTGCGGTCCGGCTCAGCCCGGCTCCATCTCCTCGGCCAGCTCGAAGAGCCACTTGCGGTAGGCCAGGGTGATGTCGTCGGCGACCTTCACGTAGGTCTCGGCACTGAGCCGGTCGGGCAGGTGCTCGGGCCACTGCGACTCGACGACGGGCTGGTCCTGGTCCAGCACCATGTACTCGAACTCGAGCAGGAAGTCCATGTCGTCCTGAGTGGATGCGAAGTCTGCGCCGATGTGCCAGAAGTTGCGGCACGTCGCCGGGCCGGTGGGGGCGGTGACCATGTACAGGGCGTAGCGCTTGCCGTTGGGGAAGGTCCGGACCAGCGAGATCGATCCGGGAACGGTCAGCTGGTACCAGTTGCGCACCGACATGGTGTCCTCATCGATTCCCAGCATCTCCTTCATGCGGTCGACGTTGGGCTCGACGAAGACCTTGTCGAACCGCAGCGCGCCGTCCTCCCGCCACACGTCGTGCTCCTCGATCTGAGCCTTGTCTCTGGTGCCGAGCACGTTCTCGTGCACGAACGGGAAGTGGGAGAAATCCACGAAGTTCTCCAGACGGCGAGGCGAGCTGGTGGCCCAGTCGTAGCTGGGGGGCGTCTGCCAGCGCATGATGGGGTCGTCCCATTCGGGGATGCCGGGCGGGTCTCCCCACGGCTCGTCGGTCAGGCTCACCCAGACCATGCCGGAGCTCTCCCGGCACAGGTAGCGGACCAGCCCCAGTTGCAGCACCCCGTTGAGCTCGGGGCGGGACGGGATCGACACCAGGGTGCCGTCCATGTCGTAGGCCCAGCCGTGGTAGGGGCAGTTGATGCAGCCGTTCTCGACCCATCCCAGCGAGGGAGCGGCCCCCTTGTGGCGGCACACGTCCATGAAGGCCCGCACCCGGCCCTCGTGGCGGACGACCAGAATGCGCTCCCCCAGCAGCCGGCCGGAGACCATCTGGTCCTCGGCCACGTCCTTGGAGTAGGCGACGGGATGCCAGAAGTGCCTCATCGCCCGGTACCACCGCGAATCCCGCTCGGGTATGAACGGATCGACGGCCTCGCGTGCCTCGAGTGGCGTCACTGGCCCTCCTTCCTCTCGTGCGTGTTGTGCGGTCGCGCCGGCGAGGGCGCGGATCGCGCCACGCTAGTCCGGCCGATCGACATCTCTAAAAGGCGCTCGGCGGTGCGTGCCGCTACGTTGTCGCAGCGTCCGTTGAGCCGTCGCCGGCGGCGACCCGACCCCCGAGGAGTCTCAGTACCATGCCGCTCACCACTTCCGACACTTCCCATTTCTTCGTCGAGGGGGCTGCTGGCAACCGGATGCACGGGCTCGACTTCGGGGGTGACGGCCCGGTGCTGGTCTGCCTCCACGGCGTGACCGGCAACGCGTGGAACTGGTATGAGGTGGCCCTCGGCGTGCGGGCCTGCCGACGGGTGGTGGCGCTCGACTTCCGCGGCTACGGCGAGAGCCAGTGGTCGCCCACACACGACTACACGACCGCCGACCACGTCGCCGATCTGGTCGGCGTGGTCGAGTCGGTGTCCGGCGGCTCGCCCGTGGACCTGGCCGGCTCCTCGTGGGGGGCGCTGGTCGCCATCCAGTACGCCGCCGAGCATCCCGACCGCGTCGGACGGCTGGCCGTAGTCGATGTCGAGCCGTCCTTCGAGCAGGGCGAGACCGACCTGTTCCCCCGCCCCCGGGACCACGCCGACCACGACGAGGTCCGCGCCTCGGTGGCGGCCGCCTACCCGAACGCCGGTGCCGACATGGTCGAGGTGGTGGCGGCCACGTGCTACGGCCCGATCGAGGGTGGCCGTCTGGCCCCCAAGCACGATCCGTTCTTCTTCGAGCGCTGGCCGTTCCGCTCCGACGACCACTGGGACCGACTCCCGCGGATCCAGGCGTCGACGCTTCACGTCCACGCCTCCGGAAGCTTCGTCCGGGCCGACGTGATGGCCGAGATGGATCGCCTCACTCCCGACTCCCACTTGGTCGAGATCGGCGACAGCACCCATGTAGTCCCGGTGGACAACCCCTCGGCCCTGGTCGACTCGCTCGTGGAGTTCCTGGCCGGCGGATGAGCCCGACCGGGCGAGCTAGGATCCGCAGGCAGAGCGATGAGAACGCACCACGGAGCAGTTGAGCACGAAAGACCTTCTGAGCCGACCTCGGTCGCTTCGCAGCTCGGGCCCGCCCTACGGCAGCGCCGCAAGGCCGCCGGGATGACCATGCAGGAGCTTGCCGACCGCTGCGACCTCTCCCAGCCGTTCCTCTCCCAGATCGAGAATTCGCGGGCCATGCCCAGCCTCTTCGCTCTGCACCGGGTGGCCCAAGCGCTGGGAACGACGACGGTCGCGCTGCTCGAGCCGGCGGTCTCGGAGGTCACGCTGGTCCGGGCCGGTGAGGGCGAGGCGTTCTTTCTCGCCGAGGGAGCCAGAACCCGCTTCCTCACTCCGGGCGAGGGGCGCCGCCTCGAGGCCAACGAGACGGTGGCAGAACCGAATATCGACTCGGAAGTGATCGTGCACGAGGGGCAGGAAGTCGTCCATGTGCTCGAGGGCTCGCTCGAGATACGCCTGGAGGGCAGGGACCCGATCCCGCTGAGTCCGGGCGACACCGTCCTGTATCCGTCGACGACACCCCACCAGTGGGCCTCCGGGGATACTGGAGCGCGTTTTCTGATAATCACCAGCCCTCCGTCGTTCTAGCGGCCGGGCTCAGTCGATCCTTCTGCGCTTCATTTCGACGAACGGCAGGTCGACGACCCGGGCCGGGACCTCACCCTCGACGGCCTCGCCGCGACCGTCGTAGATCTTCCAGGTGAGCGTGACGCCGTCTCCCGCGTCCACGTCGGGCGACTCGAGATGGGCGAAGCCGATCATGGTCTCCAGCACCGGGCTCCAGCACATCGACGTGGCGAACCCCGCGTTGGCGCCGCCTGCGAGGATCTCGGAATTGAAGTGGCGGTGCAGCCGCGGGCTGAGGAACGGAGGCGACCCGGCACGCTCGTAGAGCGCCGCAATGCCGGCGGGGTCGATGTCCACGCCCCGCATCACCTTGCCCGGCCGGTCCCTGGCCGCTTCGGCCTCGAGCGCCTGTCGGCCGACGAAGTCGGTGTCGCGCCCGAAGTTGACGAGGCGCCCGAAGTTGAGCTCGGCGGGGGTGTGGAAGTAGCGGTCGCCGTCCAGGTAGGCGAACTGGACCTGGGCGAACGGGCCGGCAGGGCGGTAGTCGACGCCGATGATCAGCATGCCGGCCTCGACGCGGGTGGCCGCCTGTGCCGCGTTGCCGATGGGCACGGCCCCGTGCGGGCGCCCGCCTTCGACGAAGATCGAGTACATCTCCCTGGAGGCGACGGGATCGACCCACATCTCGAAGCCGATCTCCCCCGTGAACCCGGTGCGCCAGAGCCGGATCTCATGACCGCCGACGGTGATCATCCGGCCCCGGGAGAACGGCAGGTCCCTGTGGGCGCTGCCGGTGACGGCTTCCATGACTTCATGCGACCGTGGGCCCTGCACGCACAGGACGCTGTAGTCGCGGTCGGTGTTCAGGGTGTCGGTGAGCTCGATGTCGTAGCCGTCGGCGAACCCGCTGAACCATCCGACCATGGGTCCGCCCATGTGGATGAACTGGTCGGCCGCCGTTCGGAACGTGATTCCCTCGTTCACCACACGGCCGGCGTCGTCGCAGTAGAAGGTGTAGATGCCGTGGTCGGTGTCGACCCTGGATGCGTCGCGGACCTGCATGCGGTCGACGAACGCCTCCGCGTCGGGGCCCTCGATGATGGTCTTGAACAGGGGCGTCTTGTCCTCGATGCCGGCGCCGGCGCGCAAAGCCATCATCTCGGAGACCTCGTTGACGTAGTGGTCGACGAGGTGGTAGCCGCCCCAGGCGATCCACAGCCCTGTCTGCGAGTACGGCGCAGCCCCGGGATTCAGGAACGTCCCGGTGAATGCGCTCGGATCGTAGGTGTGCTCCTCTGCCATTGTGCGTCGCCCCTCACGTCTGCTTCATAGATCACATCAATAGTGACTCGCACAGAGGGCTCTGTCAATCGTTGCCGGCCAGCTCCGCAGCTACCCGGTCGGCGGCGTCCTGTCCGAAAACGAAATGGGCCTCGGTCACGCTGTCGACGATGCCGGCGATGCGGCCGAAGGGCTTCGAGGTGTCCATGCGAAGGCCGGGCAGCCTCCGTAGGGCCTCCTGGAGCAGGATCTTGGTCTCCAGCCGGGCTAGCTCGGAACCGAGGCAGTAGTGGGTGGCCCAGCCGAGTGCCAGGTGGCGGTTGGGCCAGCGTTCAGGATCGAAGGTCGACGGGTCGGACTGTACCTGTCCGCCGTTCACGGCCTCGTCCCGGTTGGCGGCTGCGAACCACACCGCCAGCACGCTGCCTGCCGGCACTGCGAGGTCTCCGAAACGGGTGTCCTTGCGTACGTACAGCGGCTTCATCGGGAACGGCGTGCCGAAGCGCAGGATCTCCTCGGTAGCGCGGCGCAACGCCTCGTCGTCGTCGATGTGGTCGCGGGCCCAATCGAGCCTGTGGAACTCGGCCAGGTAGCAGAAGGCGTTGGCGAGGCTGGCTCCGGTGGTGTCGGTGCCGGCCGCGGTGAAGCCGAAGAGGTACCCGAGCAACTCGCGGTCGTTGATGGTCCCGTCCTTCCAGGCGGCCACGAGGATGTCGAGCAGTTCGTCGGAGGGGTCCGCAAGCCGCTTGGCCACCATCTGCCAGAAGTACGCCTGCACCTCCCACTGGGGAGGCATGTCGTCCCAGGGGGAGGTGTTGAAGATGTCGAGTTGGGCCCGCATCCAGTCCTCGCGCTCGATGTCCATGCCCAGAAGGCGGCAGATCACCCGCATCGACAGGCGCGACGACATCTCGGTGGCGACGTTGACGGTGCCCGTTCCCTTGGACACCACCTCGTTGACGGTGTCGACGGTCAGTTGGCGGATGACCGGCTCCATGGTCCGCACGGCGTTGTTCCTGAACCACGGCTCCACTACGCCCCTCAGGACGTCGTGGCGTCCGGTGTTCCCGTCGAGGGTGAAGGGCTCGACCATCCACATGAACTCCATGGCCATGTGGATCGGGGCGCCCTCGCCCAGGTAGGGCTCCTGGTCCCGCGAGAAGGCCTCGTCCTTGTTTTGCAGCACCCGCATCACGTCCGCGTGGCTCATCACGTGGTACATGCCCGTCTCATCCTGGAACGGAGCGGTTGTGGGATCCCGGAACTTCTTGTCCCTCGGGAAGTCCGACGGCTTCATGGCGCTCCCTTCGGCTGGAGGCTCGACGCCGCGCGCCGGTCCCGCGAGTCAGCGGGTCTCGATAGTAGGCGGACTGCGCCGGCCGGTTCTTCAGCCGGTGCCGGTGCCTCCGCTCGCGGCGGCACCGGCCGGGGAGTCGGCCTCGCCGCCGGCCATCAGCAGCCCGAGGCCACCGACGGTGCAGTCGGCGCGGGGAACTACGGCCACGATCCGGCCCTCGAACATCACGGCCACATCGTCGGAGAGGGCCATCACCTCGTCGAGGTCCTCGGATATGACCAGGATGGCCGTGCCCCGCTCCCGCTGGGCGACCAGACGCTCGTGGATGTACTCCGCGGCGCCGATGTCGACCCCTCGGGTGGGTTGGGCGGCCAGCAGCACGGGCGGCTCGCCGTCCAACTCGCGGGCCAGGATCAGCTTCTGGATGTTGCCGCCCGACAGCGAGCTGGTAGTGGTCGAGAGGTCTGGTGTCTTGACCGCGTACTCGTGCACCAGGTTCTCGCCGTGGGTCTTGATGGCGGTGGTGCGGAGCACCCCGCGGCTGGAGAACCGGGGCTCGGCGTGGGCCAGCAGCATCAGGTTCTCCGACACGCTGAAGCTGCCGATGGCGCCGTCGCGCATGCGCTCCTCGGGTATGAAGGCAAGGCCGGCGTGACGCACCTGTTTCGGCTCGGCCCCGGTCACGTCGGTGCCGTCGATCGACACGCTGCCCGCAGCCACCGGCCGCAGGCCCGCGATTGCTTCGGCCAGCTCGCGCTGGCCGTTGCCCGAGACGCCGGCGATGCCGAGGATGCGCCCGCCGCGCACGTCGAGGTCCAGGTCCTTCACTGCATCGGTGCCCCTGTCCCCCACAACCGTGAGTCCCGAGACGCTGAGTCGCACCCCCCGGTCCTCGGTCTCGGCCATGTCTGGGGCCAGCCTCACGGGCCGCCCCACCATCATGTGGGCCAGGCCCTCCCGGTCGGTGTCGGCCGGGACGGTCGTGCCCACGACGCAGCCGTCTCGCAGCACCGTGATCCGGTCGGCCAATGCCAGGACCTCGTGCAGCTTGTGCGAGATGAAGATCAGCCCCTGCCCGTCGTTGGCCATCCGCCGCAGCGTGATGAACAGGTCGTCGACCTCACCCGGGGTGAGCACCGCGGTGGGCTCGTCCAACACCAGCAGGCGGGCTTCGCGCAGCAGGGCCTTGATGATCTCTACCCGCTGGCGCTCGCCCACCGCCAGCTGCCACAGGTAGGCGTCGGGCTGCACGTCGAGGCCGTACGTCTCTGACAATTCGATGATGCGGGCCCTGACGCCAGCGAGGTCGGGCCGGCCCTTGCGGTGGGACTTCAATCCGAGAGCCACATTCTCGGTGACGGTGAGGGTCGGCACCAGCATGAAGTGCTGGTGGATCATGCCGATCCCGGCGGCGATGGCCGTTGCCGGCGAGTGCACCCGGGACTGCTCGCCGTCTAGGAAGACCTCGCCGCTGTCGGGAGCGTACAGCCCGAACAGGATCTTCATGAGCGTGCTCTTGCCCGCCCCGTTCTCGCCCAGCAGGGCGTGTATCTCCCCCGCCTGGACGTCGAAGTCGACGGAGTCGTTGGCCAGCACCCCGGGGAAGCGCTTGGTGATGCCGCGCATCTCCAGCAGCGGCGCCTCCGTGCGCTCCCCCGGGGCGTCTGTCATCAGTCGGCCCTGACGTCCGGCGTCCGGCTCAGCCGACGCCGGTGGACAGCGAGCCGTCGGTGAAGCCCGCCACCGCATTGTCGATGGCTGCCCGGGCGTCCGCGGGCAGGTCGTAGGCGTCGTTGTACTCGATCACGAGCCCGCCGTTGGAGAAGTCGATGGTGTAGGCGCTGCCGCCCATCGAGCCTCCCTGGATGTCGCGCACCAGGTCGTCGAGCACCACGTCCCACTTGTAGACCTGGTTGGCCACCACCACTTCGGGGCCGACCGAGGTCTGGTTGGACTGGGTGCCGAACCACGGGACGCCGTTCTCGCGGGCGACGCCGATGGCGCCCACCGTCATCTGGGCGGTGCCGGTGAGCACGGCGTGGCCGTTGTCGATGAACGACTGGGCCGCCTCGGCGGCCAGCTGCACGTCGGCGAAGGAGTCGGTGTACACCGCGTTGGCGGTGCCGCCGGCGTCCTCGACGCCGGCTGCGAAGCCGTCCACGAACAGCTTGGCGTCGCCGACCTCGATCGGTCCGACGATCCCCACCGGGGAGCCGCCTGCGATCACAGCCGCGGCGAGCCCCATGGCGTAGCCGCCCTGGTCCGATCTGGTGGTGTAGGCCGAGATGTTGGGCTGCCCGAAGGTCTCCACCGAGGTTCCCCACGCGAAAGCGGTATCGGGGAACGCCGGGGCGATCTCCTCGAGCAGGCCGCCGTACTGGGAGCCGTGGGCGATGACGAGGTCGTAGCCGTCCTCTGCGTAGTTGCGCAGCGCCACACCGGCGTCCTCCACAATGAAGGTGCCCGGCGTGATGGCGACCTCGCTCAGCAGCCCGGCGTCCTCCATGCGGTGCAGGGCGTCGACGATGGACTGGCTGAAGGCCAGGTCGTTCTCCGCGCTGGGCGTCACCACCGCGGCCCGCAGCGGCTCGGCCATGAAGCCGGCCACGGCCGCGTCTCCTGCGGCTCGCACGTCGGCGGGCAGGTCGTAGGCGTCGTTGTACTCGAGCACCAGACCGCCGTTGGAGAAGTCGATGGTGTAGGCGCTGCCGCCCATCGAGCCTCCCTGGATGTCGCGCACCAGGTCGTCGAGCACCACGTCCCACTTGTAGACCTGGTTGGCCACCACCACTTCGGGGCCGACCGAGGTCTGGTTGGACTGGGTGCCGAACCACGGGACGCCGTTCTCGCGGGCGACGCCGATGGCGCCCACCGTCATCTGGGCGGTGCCGGTGAGCACGGCGTGGCCGTTGTCGATGAACGACTGGGCCGCCTCGGCGGCCAGCTGCACGTCGGCGAAGGAGTCGGTGTACACCGCGTTGGCGGTGCCGCCGGCGTCCTCGACGCCGGCTGCGAAGCCGTCCACGAACAGCTTGGCGTCGCCGACCTCGATCGGTCCGACGATCCCCACCGGGGAGCCGCCTGCGATCACAGCCGCGGCGAGCCCCATGGCGTAGCCGCCCTGGTCCGATCTGGTGGTGTAGGCCGAGATGTTGGGCTGCCCGAAGGTCTCCACCGAGGTTCCCCACGCGAAAGCGGTATCGGGGAACGCCGGGGCGATCTCCTCGAGCAGGCCGCCGTACTGGGAGCCGTGGGCGATGACGAGGTCGTAGCCGTCCTCTGCGTAGTTGCGCAGCGCCACACCGGCGTCCTCCACAATGAAGGTGCCCGGCGTGATGGCGACCTCGCTCAGCAGCCCGGCGTCCTCCATGCGGTGCAGGGCGTCGACGATGGACTGGCTGAAGGCCAGGTCGTTCTCCGCGCTGGGCGTCACCACCGCGGCCCGCAGCGGCTGAGGCCCCGTGTCCTCAGGCTCTGCCGCGGCTGCTGCGGCCGCGGCAGCAGCCGCCTCTGCCGCAGCGGCGGCTTCGGCGGCCGCGGCTGCCTCCGCCTCGGCGGCGGCTGCTTCCGCCTCAGCTTCGGCCAGCGCGGCCTCGAGTTCGGCGACGACTTCGGGGTCTACCGTTCCCTCCGCCGCATCCATGGCTTCCGCAAGGGCCGCCTCGGCTTCGGCGGCTGCTGCGGCCGCTTCTTCAGCTCGGGCAGCGGCCGCGTCGGCTTCGGCCTGGGCGGCGTCGGCTTCGGCCTGGGCGGCGTCGGCTTCGGCCGCGGCGGCCGCGGCGGCTGCCTCGGCTTCAGCCTGCGCAGCGGCAGTGTCGGCGCCGTCGTCGGCTTCATCGTCGCCGCATGAGGCTGCGATCAGCCCGAATACGGTGAACACGACCACCAGTGATAGCAATCGTCTTGTCATGGCTATTTTCCCTCCTGGGTATGGTCCCGAATGATCGGGCATCTTTCATTGTGTGGCGGTAGGGCCGGGCGATTCTTGGGTACTGGGGCGACCATCAGTGGCCCCTCACGAACGGCAGGGTGAGCGCCGCGGGCTGGGCTGCAGTGCGGCGCGCGATCACCACCAGCGCGACGATGGTGAGCAGCGCGGGCGCCATGGTCGTGAAGC
>VYCM01000027.1 GCA_009843915.1 Acidimicrobiaceae bacterium
GCCGTCGGCCTCCACCACAGGATCGGGGAATTCGACGCCGTTGTCGCGCATGCACCCAGCGAAGGCCAATAGCCGTTCCTCGTCGGTCAGGTCGTCGCTCTCAATGGGCTCCTCGCCGGTCGTGTCCTCGGCCTCGGCCGGCTCCTCACCGGCCATGTCGGCCTCCGCGGGCTCCTCGCCGGTCAGGTCGGGACCTGCGGGCTCCTCGTCGGCGTTGGCCACGGGCTCGGTTGAGGCCAACGCGCCGGCGGCTTGGTCGGCTTCGATGTCTACCGCGTCGGCCTCCGCCGATGACACGGGCTCGGCTGCCCCAGCCGCTTCCGAGGCGAGGTTCGTCACGGCCGTGGGCTCCGACACCGGCTCGATGTCCGCGGGATCGACGGGCGGCGCGGTCGTCGCGGTGTCGATCAGGGTGGGGAGTCCGCTGGACTCGCCACCTCCGCAGGAAGCCGCCAACAGCGCCACGGCCGCGACCACCGCAATCTTGCGCCTGCAGCCTCGCCCACTCATTGCGATGTCCTTCCTGTCGGTAGTGCAGCCGGGCGATGCAATCACAGCCACGTAAGGGTATGGAAAGCGCGGGCTCAGCGCAGGATGCGGGTCTTTCCGAAGATGGTGCCGTAGAGCAGGCGGCCGTCGTCGTCGACAGTGACTCCGCCACCGAGGGTGTTGTAGCGCGACCCGCCTATTACGTAGTGGAAGCGGCTCTCGCCGGTGGTCCAGTCGACGGCCTCGATCGTCCACTGGCTGTCCCGGGTGCCGCACGTGTACACCAGGTCCGACTCTTGAGCGACGAAGGGCACCGAGTTGGGCGAGGACACCTCGGTGTTGACCCAGGCCTCCCGCAGGCAGCGCTCGGCCGGGTCCCACTCGTACTTGTGCATGCCGTAGGGCGTGTATTCGGGTTTGTGTCCCAGGAAGAAGCTGAACATGCGGGCCCGGGTGGTCGGCCAGCTGTCGGGCAGAGAAGCCGGCTCGTTGTTGACGGTCATGGCGCCGTAGCCCGACACCGTGATCGACTGCTCGGTCTTGATCTCGGCGCGGGTCGGGTCGCCCATGTGGGCCGGGCCCATCCCCGCGATCCGCCGTGACGGAGCGCCGGGAAGCTGCTCCCAGTCATCCGGAATCTCGTCGCGCCACAGCAGCGTGATGTTGACCACGTCGTCGCCGTCGCCGATGACCACGAAGCGGTCCTCGTCGGGCCCGAAACCCATTAGCGACGGCGTGGTGCCCGAACCGTCCCCGCCGCCGTTGCGGTAGCGGGCTGACCAGGCCCCGTCGGCGGGGTCGAGCGACAGCCGTTCGCCCGTCCAGACCACCTTGTGGATGGTGTCGACCGAGCTGACGTAGATGCCCCCGTCGTCGCCGGTGCAGCTGCTGGTGCGCACCCAGCCGTAGCTGGTGTGGCCGTACCGGGCAGCCCGGTCGGCGCAGTGCTCGGCGGCGTCGGTGCCGGCTCCGGGAAGCTGGATGGCGTCGTAGGTGCTGAAGTCGCGAGCCAGGCACACCACCCAGCCGTGGTCGGTGGTCATCACCAGCCGGCCGTCGAAGGTGATGTTGATCCCCACGAAATGGCCGTCGACCCCTTCGGGCCGGTACCAGCGGTCGCGCTCGACGATGGGGCTGCTGGGATCTGAGGGATCGACCTCTACGTAGGCCGCGGCATGGTCCTTGCGGCCCAGGAACAGCGTGTGGTCGCAGTCGAGCAGCGAGTAGATGCCGTCGAGGCCGGTCATGAACCGGAGGGCGATGCTGATGGCGTGGGCGACGACGTCGTCGCCGTCGAGGTCGTCGAGGCCCGCTTCGAGGGCCGCCAGTTCGGCCTGGTCGGTGATGGGCTCGGTGCCGGTGGGCAGGGTCGCCAGCACTTCCAGGGTGTCGTAGTCGAGCTTGGCGATGACCTGGCGTCCGTTGGACCAGATGACGCGCCGGCCGTCCGGGTAGCGCCCGGAGATGACCCCTCCGAAGTGGCCCGGGCCCAGGTGGACGTACTGGATGTCGGCCGCCTCCAGGATCTCGGTCGGGCCCTCGGGACCGCTTCTCGGCGTGTTGTCCTGCTGGTCGCAGCGGCCGTGGGCCATAGCGTTGCCGCTGTCGGCCAGGTACGGGTTGCGCGGTCCGCTACGCATTCGGGTCACGTTACGGCCGCGGCGTCGAAGGCCTCCACCCAGGGGGCCAGGTACTCCGCAGCCTGGTCGACGCCCGGTGGCGATTGCAGATGGACACGGAGATCGGTCGCGCCCGCAGCGATCAGCTCGGGGACCGCGGCCATTGTGGGCCCGATCTGGGGTTCGCCGCGCTCGTCGCGGGCCAGCCTCACGTTCGCCGCGACCTCGATCCCGGACGGGTCCCGGCCCGTGGCGGCTACCGCCTCGCGCATCTTGTCGATGCCCGAGGCGATGTCGGCTGCATCAGGCCCCCACGGGATCCAGCCCGAGCCGAAGCGGGCCAGCCGGGCCATGGAGCGCCGGTTGACGGTGCCGCTGACCCACACGGGCACGGTCCCGGCAGTCGGCTTGGGCATCTGATGTATGCCCTCGAAGCTCAGCTCCGGGGTGCTGACCGAGGCCCGCTCCTGGGTCCACAACGCGTGGCATATCTCCAAGGTTTGGTCGAGCAGGCGCCCCCGGGCCGCGAAGTCCAGGCCCGCGGCCTCGTATTCCTCCTCCTGCCAGCCCACGCCCACGCCCAGGTCGAGGCGCCCTCCGGTGAGCACGTCGATGGTGGCCGCCGTCTTGGCCAGCACGATCGGGCGGCGCAGCGCGGCCAGCAGGATCATCGGGCACAGCCGCACCTGCGCGGTCAGGGCGCCGACCATGGCCAGCACGGTGAGCGGTTCCAGCCAGGCGCCGTCGGGGCCGGTGGGCTGGCGGCCGCCGGCCAGCCCGCCCAGGGCCGGGTCGCCGTAGCGGTCGAGGCGCTCGCCGTGGACCACATGGTCCGACACCACCAGCCGGCCGATGCCGGCCCGGTCGGCCGCGACGGCCAGGTCGAACAGGCGCTGCCATTCGCCGGGCGGCTCGGCTGCGAAGTTGACCAGGTGTATCGACAGACGGGGCTTCATCGGGATACGTCCTCCTCGCTGGTGCGGGCGGCTCGGCTGGGAGCCACCCGGGGCGGCTCGTTGGGCATCTTCGGGTAGACGGGAGGCCAGGGTGCGTCCATCAGGCCGGAGTCCATGTCCCGAGCGTGCCACTCCATCAGCGGCTCCAGCGAGGCGGGCACGCCGTCCATGGCCGCCCACGGGTCCCCTACTCCGGCCACCCTGGCGCCGACGCTGGCAATGGTCAGGTCCTCGGGCTGCACGTCGTCCAGTTCGTCCCAGCTGATCGGCGCCGACACCTGCCCGCCGACCCGGGGGCGAGCCGACCAGGCCCCGAACACCGTCTTGTGGGGGGCGTTCTGGTTGAAATCCACGAACACCCGCCGGCCCCGCTCCTCCTTCCACCAGGCGTCGGTGATCAGGTCGGGCCGGCGCCGGGCCATCTCCCGGGCCAGGGCCACCGCAGCGGCCCGGACGTCGTAGGAGTCCCAGCGGGGCGCCAGCCGGGAGTAGACGTGCAGTCCCCGCCGCCCCGAGGTCTTGATGTAGACGGTCATCTGCAACTCGTCGAAGACGGCCTTAACCTCGCGGGCCGCCTCCCTCACCTGGTCGAAGGCGACGCCGGGCTGAGGGTCCAAGTCGATGCGCAGTTCGTCGGCGAAGTCCGGGGTGTCTGCCAGATAGGGCCAGACATGGAAGCCGAGGCAGCCCATGTTGACGGCCCACACCACATGGGCAAGGTCGGTCGCCACCATGGCGTTGGACAGCGTGCCGTTGGGGGTGCTCACCACTGTGGTCGTGAGCCATTCGGGGGCACCCTTGGGAACTCGCTTCTGGAAGAAGGACTTGCCCCCCGCTCCGTCCGGGTAGCGCTCGAGCAGCACGGGCCGGCCTCCCATGGCCCGCAGCAGAGGCTCGGCCACCGACAGGTAGTACTCGACGAGGTCGAGCTTGGTCTCGCCCCTCGTCGAGAAGAAGACCTTGCCGGGATTGGTCACCCGCACCTCGCGGCCATCCACCTCCAGCATCACGACGTCGGAAGTCACGGCGGCCTCAGCGAACCGGGAACCCGAGCACTTCGTCCCGGCGGTCAGTCGCCCAGCAGATCGATGAGGGCGTCCACGGCCAGCCGGTAGCTGGTGGCGCCGAAGCCGGTGACGACCCCGGCGCACACCCCGGCGATGGCCGACGTGTGGCGGAAGTCCTCGCGGGCGTACACGTTGGACAGGTGGGTCTCCACCACGGGCACATCGACCGCGGCGATGGCGTCGTGCAGCGCGATCGAGTAGTGGGTGAGAGCGCCCGCGTTGAGCACCACGCCGTCGGCGGCACCCTCCCCGCCGGCCGCGGCAGCCTGGATGGCTGCCACCAGGTCGCCCTCGACGTTGGACTGCACGTGGCGCAGAACCGCGCCCCGCGACTCGGCGTGGACTGCCACTCCGGCGATCAGCTCATCGAGGGTGGTGTGGCCGTACACCTCCGTCTCGCGGGTGCCGAGCATGTTGAGGTTGGGGCCGTTGACTACCAGGATCGTTAACGCCATAGCGCAGTTATAGCCCGAGCAGCGACATCACCGCGTCGGCCACTTCGTCGGCACTGCGGCCCTCGGTGTCCACCGAGGCGAACCGTGCGTAGCCCTCGGCCCGTTCGGCCAGCAGTTCTCGCACCCGTGCCGGGGCGTCCGCGGCGTTCAGCAGCGGCCTTTGGTCGGTGACGCCGATGCGCTCGATGATGGTGTCGGGGTGTGCGGCCAGGCAGACGACCCATGCCACCGGTTCCAGGCAGGCGCGACACGACGCGTCGAGCATCATGCGGCCTCCGGTGGCGATGACGAGGCCGGTGCACCCAGCCAGCTCGCGGGCCACCGACCGTTCCAGCTCCCGGAACACCTCCTCGCCGTCGCGTTTGAAGATCTCGCCTATGGGTCCGGCGCGCGACTCGATCACTTCGTCGGTGTCGACGAAGCCATAGCCCAGCCGGTCGGCCAGGATCCGGCCCACCGTCGTCTTGCCCGTTCCCATGAACCCGGTGAGGACAAGATTCCGCTCAGCTCCAGCACCCATGCACACGAGGCTACGGCCGACCGGCTGTCGCCCGCCCCAGACAGTTCAGCGACGCAGCCGAACTTCAATGGGTTGACCACCTCTGATGTGGCTAACTCATTGATGTTCGGATTCGAGGTCGGTTGCAGCAGACTCCGTACGTGGACGGCGGCTTCTTCGGGCTGCTGCGGCGGCGCTTCGAGCGTGCCATGGACCGCCCCTTCCTGCGCGTGCCGGGCAGCGCGACGGCCACCTACGGGGACATGGACGAGCGATCGGCGCTGGCCGCGGGATGGCTGCGCAGCCTCGGCGTGTCGGCCGGCGACCGGGTCGTGGTGCAGCTTCCCAAGTCCGCCGACGGCGTGGCCCTATACCTGGGGGTGCTGCGCCTCGGCGCGGTGTACGTGCCGCTCAACACGGACTACACCCCGGCCGAGGTCAAGTGGTTTGTCGCCGACGCCGACCCGGCCGCTGTGGTGCAGGATCCGAGCGAACTGGCCGCGGGGCTCGACGGTGCCCAGCCCTGCCACGACATCGCAGCCTGCGGGCCCGAGGACCTTGCCGCCCTGGTGTACACGTCGGGCACCACGGGACGACCCAAGGGGGCCATGCTCACCCACGGCAACCTGGCCAGCAACGCGCTCACGCTCAACGAGGCCTGGGCGTTCGAGCCCGGCGACGTGCTGTTGCACGCCCTGCCGATCTTCCATGTGCACGGTCTCATGGTGGCGCTGCACACCGCCATGCTCAGCGCTTGCGAGATGATCTTCCTGGAGCGCTTCGATGCCGCAGAGGTGCTCGCCTGTCTGCCCGAAGCGACCGTGATGATGGGCGTGCCTACCTACTACAGCCGGCTCATGGCCCTCGACGGCTTCGACGCGGCCACTTGCGGCCGCATCCGTCTCCTGGTGTCAGGCTCGGCACCGATGACTGCCGAGTTGCACCGGGCGGTGGCTGAGCGCACCGGCTGCGAGGTGCTGGAGCGCTACGGGATGAGTGAGGCACTGATGATCACCTCGAACCCCTACCACGGCCCCCGGGTGGCCGGGACGGTAGGTCCCGGCCTGCCGCGCATCGAGGTGCGGGTCTGGGGCGATGATGGATGTGCGCCGCCGGGACAGGCGGGGATGGTTCAGGTGAGGGGTCCCAATGTCGGCCCCGGCTACTGGCGGCGGCCCGACGCCACCGCCGAGTCCCGCACCGCGGACGGCTGGTTCATCACCGGCGACATCGGTCGCCTGAACGACCAGGGTCACCTGACACTGGAGGGTCGGGCCGGAGACATGATCATCTCAGCCGGTCTGAACATCTACCCCGTCGAGGTCGAGCAGGCTCTCGACGGCCATCCTGCCGTCGTGGAGTCCGCGGTGGTGGGCCTGGAGCATCCCGACCTCGGCGAAGCGGTCACGGCCTTTGTGGTGTTGGAGCCCGACGCGGGCGGTGACCCCGATGAGCAGGCTACGGACCTGGCTGGCACCCTCGACGACCTAGCCCGGTTCAAGCATCCCAAGCTCTACGTCATCGTGGATGAACTGCCCCGCAACGCCATGGGCAAGGTCCTCAAGGCCGAGTTGCGGGCGCTTCACGCCGATCTGTTCTCGAAATGAGCGGCTGGACCCGGGGGCGGCGATACTGTCCGGGCGTGCACAGGATGAAAGGGCGCGCCGGGCTCCCCACCGCGCTGGGGTGCGCCGTCGTCTTGGTGCTCGCAGCCGCCGCCTGCGGCGGTGGCGCCGACACCGCTCACGTTCCTGAGCCCGACCATCTCGGCGACGGCTCCTTGGGCACCGTGGAGGTCGAGCCGGGCGACGCCGTCCAGATCCGCTCGCTCAACACCATCACCGGCGACGTCGCCTACCTCGGCATACCCAACCAACGGGGCGTGGAGCTGGCCGTGGCCGACTTCGGCCCGGTCCACGGCTTCGACGTCGACCTCGGAACCCGCTACGACGACCTGTGCTCCTCCGACGGCGCCCAGGCCGCTGCCCAGCAGATCGTGGCCGACGAGGACGTGATCGCCGTGATCGGGCCGTCGTGCTCCACCGCGGCAGTCGCCGCTTCACCCCTTATCACCGCCGCCGGGATGGTTCTCTTCGCCCCGTCCAACACATCGCCCACCCTCACGTCCGACCTGGCCGGCAATCCCGGCCTCAACCACAGCGTCGGCTACTACCGGACCTCCAACAACGGCCTGTACGTGGGCGAGACCATGGCCCGATTCGCATATCAGGGGCTGGGCCTGGCCACCGCGGCGGCCATACACGACGGCGACCCCTACTCCCGGTCGATAGCCCAGGCCTTCGCCGACAGCTTCGAGCGGCTGGGGGGCACCGTCACCGGCTTGGTGGCCATCAACAAGGAGGACACCGACATGGTGCCGGTGCTGACCGAGGTCGCCACCGGGAATCCCGAAGCGCTCTTCTTTCCCATCTTCCAGCCCGCCGGCGACTTCCTGACCGATCAGGCGCCCGGAGTGGCCGGCCTCGAGGAGACGATCCTGCTCACCGACGCCGCCCTGCTCAACGACGGCTTCATGTCGCTGCCGCAGTCGGCCGGCGTGTACTTCTCGGGGCCGGACCTGCGGTTCGGAGCCACCTCCAACCAGAGCACCGGCAAGACCCCCCAGACCCTGCTGGACGCCTACGGCGAGATCTACGGCGAGCCGCCCTCCGCGCCGTACTGGGCCCATGCCTACGACGCCACCACCCTGCTGCTCGAAGCCATAGCGGCCGCTTCCTCAGTCGAGGACGGCACTCTGATCGTCGACCGAGCTGGCGTGCGGGAGTACCTGGACTCCGTGAGCGGTTACGGCGGCATCATCGGCACGATCAGCTGTGACGACTTTGGAGACTGCGGCTCTCAGAAGACCACCGTCATCCACCACCTCGACCCTGAGGACATCGAGGCCAGCCTGGCCAACATCGTCTTCGAGTTCGCCCCAGCGTGAGAAGACGCACTCTGGCGGTGACGGCCGCGCTGGCGGTCTGCACCACGCTGGTGTGGGGGCATCCGGCGGCCGCGGCCCAGCAGGCGGCGCCGGACCGCGAGATCGAGGCACGCATCGGGGCGCGGTGGCACGTCGACGGGCGCGTCGAGTTCGGGCTGCAGGTGCGGGCCGACACGGGCGGCTGGGGCGAGATCCTGCAGCCGTCCCGGCGCTTCATGCCGGCGGCCCGCCCGAGCTGGCGGTCGACCTCCCGCTGGCTGTCGACCACGCCCGTTGCCCTCCCCGGCGCCGAGGCCCGCGTCGTCGCCCGGCGGCTCGCCGACGGCCGGGTTGAGGCCTCCGTGAGGGTGCGCATCGAACTGGGGGAGTGGAGTGAGCGCCTGACCGAGCGGCGACGCTTGCTGACCGGGGGTGGAGCGACCGGCGTCTGGTACTGGTCATCACCGGTGGGGCTGCCCTCGCAGTGGGCCCAGATCGTCGCGTTCTACGGCCATCCCGGGGTCCGCTCCATGGGGGTGCTCGGCCACGGCACGCCGGCCGACGTGGCCGCCGAGATCGCGGCGTGGACCGAGCGCTACGACCGGCTCAACGGACCCCGCGGCGCTGTCGGCGCCTACCACCTCATCACCGGCGTCGCCCAAGCCAACCCGACGTCGGACGACACCTGGCTCTATCGGCTCCCCCACGACCGCATCGCCCCCTGGGTCGAGGCGGCCCGCCAGCACGGGATGCTGCTGTTCATCGACAACCAGATCGGCTGGAGCGACCCGCTGGCGGAGGTGAAGCTGCTCGAGCCCTTCCTGCGGGAGCCGTTCGTGCACATGGCGCTGGACCCGGAGTTCGCGACCCAGCCGTTGGGGGTCCGTCCGGGGCGAGCCATCGGCGGCATCACCGGCGAGCAGGTGAACGAGGTGCTGGTCTACCTGTCGGAGCTGGTGGAGGAGGAGGGGTTGCCGCCCAAGATCCTTATGGTGCACCAGTTCGCCGACCGTATGCTGCACAACCGAGACGTCATCGTGCCGCAACCCGGCGTCGAGCTGTCGATCGACATGGACGGCATCGGGAGCCCCGGGGCCAAGCTGTACGGCTACGAGCTGTTCGCCATCACCGCACCCTCGCAGCGTCCGGCCTTCAAGCTGTTCTTCGACCAGGACAATCCGCTGATGAGCCCTGAGACAGTCCTGGCGATGGACCCGGTGCCCGACGTGATCATCTACCAGTAGCGGCGCGGTCGGTCTCAGGTCAGTAGCAGACCGATCTGGCGGGAGGTGGCGACCAACGCGCCGGTTGAGTCCCACAGCGAGCCCGACTCGATCATCCGGCCGTTGTGAAGGTCGTGGCTCTCCTGGCGGACCTGGAGCCACCCCGGCGCCGGCGTCCGCCGGGCGTGGACGGTGAGCTCGATGGTCGGCACCCAGCCGATGAAGCCCAGCAGGGGATACAGCGAGGGCGGCAGGGCGTCGGCGAAGAACGGCAGCGCCATCGTGGAGGGCTCGGCGCCGTCGCTGAAGCGGATCCAGCCGTCGATCAGGGCCCGGTCGCTGCCCCCCGCGGGCGCGTGGTCGGGATGCACGTGCACGTCGACCCGGGTGAGGATCGGCAGCTCCACCCCCTGTTCGAGCGATCCCCGATGGACGCAGTCCTCGACCGGCGGGATCGTCGGCGGCGCCTGGGCGATCTCCGGGCCACCGCCGCCCGCAGCCAGGTTCGCGAACGCGGCCAGCACTTCCAGGCGCTGTTTGCCCTCCTGCCACAAGGAGCCTCTCAGGGTGCTGACGGTGCGACCGGAGCGGACGACCTCGGCTCTCACGTCGCCGTCGGTATCGCCCCGGGCCGGACGCAGGAAGTGAGTGGTGACCGAGATCGGGTCGGGATGGGGCACAAGCGAGCGCATGGCTCTCAGCACCGACGTGAGCGCGTAGCCGCCGTTGCTGTTGTCGGCGATGTTCCACCCGGCCGACAAGTGGGTTGCCCACCGGCCCTCGCCCACAGGCTTAACCGTCGTCTCAGAGTGGAACCGACTCATCGGCGCACCTCCAGAGGAGGTCTCCGGCCCTCGCAGCCTCCAAAGGCGCCCGTGAACACGCTGGTAGTCTGGCGCTTTCGCGCATCCACACAACTCGGAGAATCCCCCATGCGACTTGTGACCGTCCGGATCGATGGAGCCACCCGTGCCGGCCGGCTGTCGGGCGATGAGATCGTCCTGCTCGACGCTCCCGACGTGCGGGCGGTGCTCGAAGCGGGCCCGGTGACGGCGGGCGGGCTGCCCGTAGCCGAGTCGGGAGGCGCGTTGGCCGCGGACGGCACCGACCTCGCTCCGGTGATCCCAGCACCCGACAAGATCATCTGCGTCGGCCTCAACTACCGCGACCACGCGGCGGAGACCAACAGCCCGCTGCCCACGGCGCCCATCTACTTCGCGAAGTACCGCCGAGCGCTGACCGGCCCCTCCGACCCGATCCGGCTCCCACCCCCGGAGGTGTCGACCAACGCCGACTGGGAAGTGGAACTGGCTGTGGTCGTCGGCCGCGAGGTGCGCAATGCCGGACCGGACGAGGCGCTCGGGGCCATCGCCGGCTTCACGGTGCTCAACGACGTGTCCATCCGCGACTGGCAGACCCGCACGACGCAATTCCTAGCCGGCAAGACCTTCGAGGGATCCACGCCGGTCGGCCCGGCGTTGGTCACCGTCGATGAGATCGGCGACGGCCGGGGCCTGGACGTGAGCTGCACCGTCGACGGAGTCACCAAGCAGTCGTCCAACACCGATCAGCTCGTATTCGGTCCCGCGGAGATCGTCGCCGACCTGAGCACGATCATGACCCTCGACCCGGGCGACATCATCGCCACCGGCACGCCCAGCGGCGTCGGCATGGCCCGCAATCCCCAGGAGTGGCTCACACCGGGCGCGGAGGTACGCACCGCCATTGAGGGCATCGGGGAGATGGTCAACACCTGCGTAGTCGGCTAGAGGCCGAGCGTTGGGCCCCGTCCGGCCAGCGACAGTCATGACGACCGGGGGCACTCCGCAACAGCTGCCTGAGACTCCCACGGTCGCGTCGATTGCGGTCGCCGGACTCCGATCACTGGGCGTGGACACCCTGTTCTGCCTGCCGGGCGTACAGAACGACGACTTCTTCGACGCCCTCGTCGACGCCCGCGACATCCGGCCCGTGGTCACCCGCCATGAGCAGGGCGCGGCCTACATGGCCCTGGGCGCAGCCCAGGTCACGGCCCGGCCAGCCGCGCTATGCGTCGTGCCCGGTCCGGGCATGCTCAACGCCGCGGCCGGGCTCACCAGCGCCTATTGGGGCAACGCCAGGGTGCTGGCCCTGGTCGGGGCCGTTCCCTCGGGATTGAGGGGCCGCGGCACCGGCATCCTGCACGACCTGCCCGATCCAGCCGCGGTGCTGCGCCAGCTGACCAAGCACACCGGCTATGTCGGCCGCGGCGTCGACGCGGTCGGCGTGTGGCAGCAGGCCATCGACGCGCTCACCTCCGGCGTCCCCCGCCCGGTGGCGGTGGAGGTACCCGTCGACGTGTGGAGCCAGCCCGCCGACGGCGTGCTTGAGGCGCCCCGAGCGACCATGCCCGCCATCGACACCGACCAGATCGAGGAGGCCGCCCGGGTGCTCGGGCAGGCCCGCCGTCCGCTGATCATGGTGGGCGGCGGCGCCCAGGACGCCTCCGAGCCCGTCAGGAGACTGGCCGAGATGCTGGAGGCACCGGTCTTCGCCCGGCATATGGGCCTGGGGGTGATGGACACGCGCCACCGCCTGCACGCTTACCTCACCGTGGGCCGCGATCTCTGGCCTACCTCCGATGTTGTGCTGGGCATCGGCACCCGGATGGAGTTCCCGAACGTTGAGTGGGGAGTGGACCCTGCCCAGACGATCGTGCAGGTGAACATCGACGCCGACGAACTGGACCGGCACAGCACCGGCACCGTGGGCGTCCACGGCGACGCGGCCGAGGCGTGCCGGCTTCTCATCGAGGCACTCGGCCGCCACAGCCGACGGCGGGACGGCCGCACCGAGGAGCTCGCCGAACTGCGAGCCCGTCATTTCGAGCGGATCGCCTACTTGGAGCCCCAGCTCAGCTACCTGCGCGCCATCCGGTCGGTGATGCCCGACGACGGGATCGTCGTCGAGGACGTCACCCAGGTCGCCTTCGTGGCCCACATCGCCTACGAGCACCGCCGGCCCCGGACCTATCTGGCCACCGGCGGGGCGGGGACGCTCGGCGCGGGCGTGGCCCACGGCATAGGCGCGGCCGCCGCGGCGCCGGGTCGGGCCCAGATCACCATCATCGGCGATGGCGGGATGCTGTTCACCGCTACGGAACTGGCGACCGCGGTGCAGCACAGCATCAACACCACCGTGCTGCTCTTCGACAACGCCGGCTACGGCAACGTGCAACGCCTGCAGCGGCAGCGCTTCGGCCCGGACCGGACCATCGCATCGGCCCTTCGCAATCCCGACTGGGTCGCCTTCGGGGAGAGTTTCGGTGTGCGCACAGAGAGAGCCGGCTGTCCCGAGGACCTGCCACCTGCGCTCGAGAGGTCGCTGGCCCATCCCGGACCGTCGATGGTGGTGGTGAACATCGCCGACGAGCCCGACCCCTGGCCGCTCATCCGCGTCCGGCGCTGACACTAGGATCGCGGCGATGATTCGAACCAGTGGGCCTCGCCGCGGGGCGCGGCGCACCGGAGTCGATTGGTTCCTGACCTTCATGCGGGTGGCGATCCTCACGTTGGTCGCCGTCGGGATCCTGGCGTTCATCTGGCAGGAGATCGACACCGACAATCCCTTCGCCCGCTGGGCCAATCCCGACGCCACCGGCCTAACCGCAGCCCAGTTCCGGGGGCTGATCATCTCCGGCGTGGCCCAGGGCTGCATGTACGGGCTGATCGCGCTGGGCTACTCGATGGTCTACGGCGTGCTCGGGTTCATCAACTTCGCCCACGGCGAGGTGTTCATGGTGGGAGCCATGACCGGGATGATCACCTCCAACAAGCTGGCCGACGCCGGGCTGTGGGAGAGCAACTTCATCGGGTCGCTGGTGTTCATCGTGATCGTCTCGATGATCGTGTGCACGCTGGTGGCGGTGATCATGGAGCGGGTCGCCTACCGGCCGCTGCGGGGGTCGCCCCGGCTGATACCGCTGATCACATCGATCGGGGTGTCGTTCTTCATCCAGAACGCGTCGATCGTGCTGCTGGGCCCGGCGGCCAAGGCCTACCCCGATGTGCCCGACTGGGTGAAGGACAAGCACACCTTCATTCAGATCGAGGGCTCGAGAATCCTCGTCGTGGTGGTGGCCGCAGTGTCGATGGGGGTGCTGTGGTACCTGGTGGAGCACACCAAGGGCGGCAAGGCCATGAGGGCCGTGGCCGAGGACGCCGAGATCGCCGCCCTCATGGGCATCAACGTCAACCGCACCATCGTGAAGGTGTTCGCAGTGGGCGGGGCCATGGCCGGGCTGGCCGGGATCCTGTGGGGGATCCTGTTCCGCAGCGTGATCCATACCACCGGCTTCCTGCCCGGCATCAAGGCTTTCAGCGCGGCGGTAGTGGGCGGCATCGGCCATCTCGGCGGGGCCATGGCCGGAGGACTGTCGATCGGCGTGGCCGAGTCGGTGGGCCCGTTGCTGATCCTGGAGCCGCTGGGGGTCAGCGGCGTGTCGCAGCTGCGCGACGCGGTGGCCTTCGCGGTGCTGATCGGCGTGCTGCTGCTGCGTCCCGCCGGGATCTTCGGCGAGCGTCTACCGGCAGAGGACCGCACATGACCGCCACCGTTCCGCCGGAGACGGGAGCGGTGGGCGGTCCGGCCGAGATGCCGCTGGCGCCGTCGCGGCCCGCGCTGGCCCAGGACTGGCGGCGGCTGGTGCGAATGGGCGCGGTCGGAGCGTTCGCGCAGATCTTCATCGCCCTGTCGAACATGCCGGTGCGCCTCGACGAGCGGGTGGTGGTGAAGCCCGTACTGAGCCTGGGTTACCTGACCCTGCTGATAGTGCCGTTCGCGGCGGGTTACCGCGTAGGCCACCAGATCAAGCGGGAGGGCATGCCACAGTACGCGGCCGGCGCGCATGAAGTTGCGGGCGGAGCGGCGTGCGGGGCCCTCGCCGGCGGCGGGCTGTCGCTGCTGGCAGTGCTTCTGGCCAACTTCGACCTGCGCGAGCCGCTGGTCAACTGGAGCCCGATGCTGGCCG
>VYCM01000121.1 GCA_009843915.1 Acidimicrobiaceae bacterium
CGCAGCGGTGCTCGACGCCCCAGTTGGCCCAGTACCCGTTGAGTTCGCCGGGGCGCAGGCGCCGGTAGGCGTTGACGGTGGGGGCGGCCAGTGCCGTCATCCCCCTGTGGTGGTGGACCAGTCCCGCCATGCAGCCCCGGGCCAGGTCGGACATGCCATGGGCGCCGTCTGAGTCCGACATGGCGTTGTCGCCATGGGCGTCGGCCAGCGAGAAGTTGACGTGGACGCCGGTGCCGGAGATTCCTGGGAAGGGCTTGCCCAGGAAGGTCAGGTCGAGGCCCAGAGGCTGGCCCGCGGCGTCGGTGGCAGTCAGCACGGTCTCGCGGGCCAGCAGCCGGAACAGGAAGGCGTTGTCGGCGGCCCACATGGCGTCGCCGTACTCGAGGGTCAGCTCGAACTGGCCCTCGTCGTACTCAGCGTTGACTGACTCCATGGCGATGCCGGAGACTTCCGCCCGGCGCACCAGCTTGGTGATCACACCGCTGGGATCGGACCCGACCCCGGTCCCGTAGACCATGGCGCGGGGCGTCTCGTAGGGCCGGGGGCTGTCGAGGCCGCCGGTGAACACGTAGGCCTCGAGCTCGATGCCGACCTTTGGGGTGTAGCCCAGGGCCTCCCAGTCGGCTACCGCCCGGCGCAGCGCGTCGCGGGGCGACTCCGGCAAGGCCTCGCCGTGCATCGAAAGGTCGCCGATCACGACCCCGGTGGCGTCGTCGTCCCAGCCTTGGCGGATGTCGGCGGTGTCGAAGCTGACATGGGTGTCGGGCAGGCCGTCGAGCAGGTAGGCGCCCGGTGCGGGCACCATGCTGCGGTCATAGCCGAGTCCGAACACAGCCACGCAGTGGCTGGTGCCCCTGTGAGCCAGCCGGGCCGGAAGGTACTTGCCGCGGGCCAGCCCGAGGTGGTCGGGCCAGAGCGCCCGGATGCGGTCCCAGTCGGTCATGGCAGCTCTCCTGGTGGCGGGACGGTGAACGTTCGGCTCCGAAAGCTAGCCCGCACCGGTCCGGCGGTCACACCGGTGCTTCGTCCTGTTCCGGGTAGAGGCCGGTGCGGCCTAGACGCTCCAGGCACACCTCGACGCTCCAAGGCAGCATGGCCGCCCCGCAGCGGGCGTCGCGGTAGGCCTGCTCCAGGTAGGACGGGCGCAGCATGCTGCGTCCGCCGCACACCTGCAGGGCCAGCGACGCCACCGCGGGGGCGCCCTCCATCACGGTCACCACCGACGACCACGCCCGCCGCACCTGGTCGGTGCTCGGGTCGACGCCGCACTCGGCCAGCACCCGGTAGGTGAGCGACTGGGCCCGGTCGTAGAGCAGGTTCATCTGGGCCCAGCCCTGCTGCTTGATCGGATGGTCCCGCCGGGCCGGGCCGGAGCCGGCCGACCCCTCGCCCCGCAGGTATGTGCCGGTGGCGTCGAGCACGCCCCGCATCAGACCCAGGTAGGCGAACGACAGCGTCATGTAGAAGTACGGCCATCGGGTTGCCGCCTGGTCGAAGGCGCCGGGCGGGAGCCACTCATTGCTCTCGGGCACTACCGCTTCATCGAGCACGAGGGTGCGGGAGTCGGTGCCCCGCATCCCCAGCGGATCCCAATCTCCCTCAATGGTGGCGCCGGGCGCGTCGGCGGGCACCCCCATGAAGCGGATCCGCTCGTCGCCGGGAACCAGGCAGACCACGTTGTGTATGTCGGCCGCACCCGACAAGGAGGCGAAGATCTTGCGCCCCGTCACCCGGTAGCCGCCGTCGGCGGGCATCGCCCGGGTGGAGTAGCCCGCGGTGGCGCCGGCGGCTGCGCCCTCCGAGAAGGGCTGGCTGTGGATGGTGCCGTCGGCGACGATCCGGCGACGCAGCTCGGCCCGTCGCTCCGCCAGCAGCGACCGCTCGGCGGCGGTGAGGTCCAGGTCGTCGGCGATCTGGCCGACGAGGATGGTGGTGGCGGTGTGCATGTTGAAGGTCAGCGCGGTGGTGGCGCAGTGCCGCCCCAGCTCCTCGGACACGAGGGCGTAGGCCACGAAGTCGCCGCCCAGACCGCCGTCGGCTGCCGGTATGCACAAGCCCAGCAGGCCGGCGTCGCGCAAGTCGGCCCAGTTCTGGGTGGGAAACGTGGCGTCGCGATCGTGGGCCTCGGCCCGCTCGGCGAAGCGCGGACCGAGTGCGGCCATCCGCTCCACGAGCGCGGCCCGCTCCGGCGTGAGGATGTCTGTCGATGCTCCCACGAGGGGAACATTCAAGTCGCTACACATGTCGATTGCGTCATGATGCAACCCCAGCTGGCCTATATCGCCCACCTGGGGGCGGAGGGTGCCAACCCACGACCGCGGCCGAGGAAGTCTCTCACTAGACGGTTGAAGGTTTGCGGAACCTCCGAAACTGCCAGATGTCCCACACCGTCCAGCACGATCAGCTCGGCGTTCTGCAGCCCGTCGGCAAGGACACGCGAGTAGGCGACCGGCGTCTCAGTGTCGAGCCCCCCAGCCACCACCAGCGCGGGCGCGGCGATCGCGCCAAGCCGCTCGCGCACGTCGTGGGCAGGCAGGCACTCGACTGCCGCCCGCAGCCCGGATGCCGGAACGCGAGCGAAGCCTGCCACCCGCATGGCGAGGGCATCGTCGCTGAGAGCAGGGCCCGCGATGGAGGTCAGGACATCTGCAGCGATGTCAGCTGGAGTCAGGCCGGCGTCGAGCGCCGCGAGTCGGGCGGCGCGCCAGGCGGCGGGGTCGGTGCCGTCGAGTCCGAAGGCCGGGCTGGTGTTGGCCAGCACGAGGCGGGCGACCCGTTGGGGGTGGCGCAGCGCGGTATGCAGGGCATGCATCCCGCCGAAGGATTCGCCCACGAGATGGGCCCGGTCGACACCGGCGCGGTCGAGCAGCCGGGCCACCGAGTCCGCGATGGTGGCAAAGGTCAGAGGCGCGACCGGGACCGAGGCGCCGTAGCCGGGCATGTCCCAGGCGATGCAACGGAACTCGGTTCTCAGGCCAGTCAGCTGAGGTTCCCAGGAGGTGCGAGAGCCCCCGAGGCCGTGCAGAAAAACAGCCGGCTCCCCGTCACCCGTCTCGCGCCAGGCCAGCGGTCCGTCCACATCCACCGCGCCCGCGACAGCGTGGCGCGACGACGGGTTGGACACGGTCGGAACATACACTCTCGCCCGTGGCAGGCGAACCGCTCATCGGAATCACGGGTCGGACCAAGACCGCGGGCGAACTCAACATGAAGCCCGAGACGTTCCGGAACCTGCACCTCGACGTGTTCTACTGCGACTACGCCCTCGGTGTGATCGCCGCCGGGGGCTTGCCCGTCTTCCTGCCCGGCAGCGCCGATCCCGCCGACTACGCCGACCGCCTCGACGGCCTCCTGCTGACCGGCGGGACCGACATCGAGCCGGAGCGCTATGGCCATGCGCCCTGCCCCGAGCTGTACACGCGCGAGCCGGAGCGCGACGCCTTCGAGCTGGCGCTGCTCGACGGCGCGGCCAGCACCGGAAGGCCGGTGCTGGGCATCTGCCGGGGAATCCAGGTGCTGAACGTGCACGGCGGCGGCACGCTGCACCAGCATGTGCCTCCCCACGCCTGCCACGACCAGCCCCCCGACTCGATCGTCCACCGTGTCGACCTCACCGAGGGCTCGCTGGCTGCGTCGCTGTACGGCCCGTCGATCCGGGTCAACTCGCTGCACCATCAGACCATCGACGATCTCGCCGACGGCTATGAGGTGACAGGAACTAGCGACGACGGCACCATCGAGGTCATCGAGGCCCGCCACCGGCCGTGGCTGGGCGTCCAGTGGCATCCCGAATTAATGGACTCCCGCGACCGCGACCCCGTATTCGACTGGCTGGTAAGGGCGGCAGCTGCCTAGGACGCGGTGCGCTCCACGTGGCCGCCGAAGCCGACCGTGCCTGACACGCCGGCCGCGGAGCCGAGGCGGTGCAGGGGCACGGTGTTGTACGACGGCGACGGGGTGTAGGCCACCGGCAACCGCTTGACCCCGCCGATGAAGTTGGAGCGCAGGTAGTCGGGCTCGCCGTCCAGGTGGATGTCGGGCATGCGCCGGGCGATCTCGCGGAACATCAGGCGGATCTCCATGCGGGCCAGGCTGGCGCCCAGGCAGTAGTGGGGGCCTCCCCCGCCGAAGCCGACGTGGTCGTTGGACGTGCGCTCGATGTCGAAACTCCAGGGATCCTCGAAAGCGCGCGGGTCGCGGTTGGCGGCCACATGCCACATGAGCACCTTGTCGCCCGCGGCGATCTTGACCCCGCCGATCTCGTAGTCGGACAGAGCCTGGCGGCGGAAGTACATGACCGGGGTGGCCCACCGCACGATCTCCTCGACTGCGGTCTCCATATGGCGATCGGGGTCGGACACGAACCTCTCCCACTGGGCAGGGAAGTCGAGGAAGGCCATCATCCCCCGGGTGATCGAGTTGCGGGTGGTCTCGTTGCCGGCCACGCACAGGACCAGGAAGAACATGTCGAACTCAAGCTCGGACAGGGCCTCGCCGTCGATGTCGGCCGCCAGCAGCGTGGTGACGATGTCGTCGGAGGGCGAGCCGCGGCGCTCCATCTGGAGCTGGTGGGAATAGCCGAACAGATCGGCCGCGGCCGCGAGGATGTCGTCCCGGCTCTTCACGAACTCGGGGTCCTCGCCGCCCACCATGGCGTTGGTCCAGTCGAAGACCCTGGAGCGGTCCTCGACGGGGATGCCCATCATCTCGGCGATGGCCTGAAGGGGCAGCTCGGCCGAGATGTCGCGCACGAAGTCGCAACGGCCCTTCTCCACCACCCGGTCGAGGATGATGTCGGTGCGGTTCTGGAGGTAGTCCTCAAGCAGGTTGATCATCCGGGGGGTGAAGCCCCGGTTGACGAGTTTGCGGTAGCGGGTGTGGCGGGGCGGGTCCATGTCGATCAGCGTGTGGTCGTTGGCGATGCCCGACGCCCACTCGCGCCGATCGGGATCGCGCATCTGCGTGCCGCTGTGGCTGGACGAGAACACGTCGGCCCGGCGGTTCACCTCCTTGAGGTGGGCCTGGCGGGTGATGGCCCAGTAACCGGGGCCCTTGTCACCCTCGTCTATCCAGTGGATGCCGGGGTCCGTCTCGCGCAGCCGGGCCAGGGCGTCGTGATGGTCCTGGCGCTTGAACAGGTCGAAGTCCCACAGGTCGATGTCCGCGGCCGGGCATAGCCCCGCTCCGTGGTCCACGGGACAGGCTGTCACTCGCTCCTCGGTGACCGTCATGTCTCTCACCTCGCTCCCGGAGGTTCCAGACCTCGCACCGGCCGTGGCTCGCACGGCCGGCAGGCCCGTTAAGCTTCCTAGGAAGTTACCTTCCTCGGAAGATACCTTACGGTGAGGCTACTTGCAAGCGGTCAGGATCGCGATGGCTCCGGGCCGACGTAGCGGGCGCTGGGGCGCAGGATCTTGCCCGCCGCTGCCTGCTCGAGCACGTGGGCGCTCCACCCGATCGTCCTGCTCACCGCGAACGTCGGCGTGAACATGGCGCGGGGCAGGCCGGCCAGCTCCAGCACCACCGCGGCCCAGTACTCCACGTTGGTGACGATGCGCTGGCCGGGTCGCCACTCGGCCAGCACTCGCAGGACTTCCGCCTCGATGGCGGCCGCCCGGCAGACGAGCTCGCCTCCGAGGGATTCCGCCGCGGCCCGGAGCACCACGCCTCGCGGGTCGGCGGCCCGGTAGACCGCATGGCCGAAGCCCATGATCTTGTGGCCCGCTTCCAGCCGGGCCCGCACCCAGGCTGCCGCCCGCTCGGGCTCGCCGATCTCTTCGATCATCTCCATGGCCCGGCTCGGGGCCCCGCCGTGGAGGGGGCCGGTGAGCGCCCCCACCCCGGCCACGAGCGAGCCGGCCATGTCGGCCCCGGTACTGGCCACCACCCGGCTCGTGAACGTCGATGCGTTGAAGCCGTGATCCAGGGTGGCCACCAGGTACTGCTCCACCGCCCGGGCCTCCGCCGGGCCGGGCCGGGCGCCGGTGGTCATGCGCAAGTAGTCCTCGCAGTGCGAGAGCCCGGCGTCGGGATCCACCGGGTCGAGACCCTGCCGGCGGCGATGGTGGCGGGCCAGCACCGTAGGCACGACGGCGGCCAGTCGCAGGGCGTCGTCACGGCGCTGCGAGGCGGTGCGGTCCAGCAACGGGCCCCGGTCCTCGAGGGCCGCTACCGCGAGCAGGCCCACCCGCAGCACCGCCATGGGGTCGGGCAACCGCGCCGCGGCCCCGTCCACGATCTCCGCAGCCTCATCGGGCAGCGCCCGGTTGGGGCCTCCGTCGATGGAGGCAACGTCAGGCGGCAGCCCGCCGTCGATCTGCAGGGTCCAGACGTCCTCCAGCGTGCGGGTGCTGGCCAACTCGGCCGCGTTGTGCTGGCGGTAGTGGTAGAAGCCCTCCTCCCCCCGCACCGCGCCGAGCTCCGTGTCGGCGACGGCCAGGCCCTTCAGTCCCGGAGGTGCGATCTGCACGGCTGCTGCTCCTTCTTCTGGCGAGTACCCACCTACCAAGATCGACGCGCCTGTTCAGGCGCTGAAACGTCACCCGACCAGAAAAACGCACATTGTTGCGATTGGAGCAACTGTGCCGCGATTTCAGCTGATGTTGCTGGCGGGCACGGCGGCCTGGACGACCGACGCCTCCACTACCGGGATCTCGTGGCGGTCCAGGGGGCGCATCCACTCCTTGCGGGCCAGGGCCTTCTCGATGTAGGGCGCCAGCTCCTCGGCCTTGGCCGCCTCACGCTCGGCCCGGCCCGGGGCGAACTCGCCCAGCACTTCCGATCCGAATAGGCGCAGGCTTGCACAGATGTCGCTATGGAGGTTCTTTCCGCCCTGCTGCAGGAAGATCACATGGTCGATGCCGGCGTCCTCGGCCTGCTTGAGCCATCGGACGGCGTCGGCGGGGGTGCCGATGGTGTCGGCGTAGTCGTCGCCGGCGTCCAGCGCGGCGGCCACCGCGTCGTCGAGCGCCGAGCCCCGCTGGGCCTCGTAGCGGTCCCAGATGTCGGAGTGGCCCGGGATGGTGTGGTGCACCACCAGCTGTCGCAGGGCGTAGGCGAAGAAGTGGAACCCGTCGAAGCCTCGCCGGATGGCCTCGGCCCGCTCGGAGTGCAGCGAGAAGCCGGTGACCACCGCGATGTTGGCGTTGACGCTGTGGCCGAGCGGCACGCACTCGTCGCTGCGGATGATGTCGTAGTACACGTCAGCCCAGTGCCGGGCCTCGGCCGGGTCCACGAAAGCGAAGGCCAGGGCTCCGAGACCCCGCCGAGCGGCCAACTCGATGGTGGTGCGGTTGGTGCAGGCGATCCACATGGGCGGATGGGGCTTCTGCACCGGTTTCGGTATCACGTCGCGGCACGGCATCGAGAAGAACTCCCCCCTCGAAGCCGGGGTAGGGCGACATGGCCATCATGTTGGCGATCTGCTCGCCCGCCTCGAGGCTCATGGCCCGCTTCTGCTTGGCCGGGATGCCAAAGCCGCCCAGTTCCAGGCGGGTGGCTCCCTCACCGATGCCGTACTCCACCCTGCCCCCGGAGATCAGGTCGAGGGTGGCGACGCACTCGGCGGTGCGGGCGGGGTGGTTGTACGGAGGCGGTGCCTGGCGGATGCCGTGGCCGAGGCGGATGCGCTTGGTGCGGGCCGCGCAGGCGGCCAGGAACACCTCCGGCGCCGAGCAGTGCGAGTACTCCTCCAGGAAGTGGTGCTCGACCGCCCAGGCCACATCGATGCCGACCTCGTCGGCGACCTCGACCTGCTCGATCGCCTCGGCTATCAGCCGCTGCTCGGAGCCGGGGGCCCAGGGCCGGGGCATCTGCAACTCGTAGAAGACGCCGAATCGCACGGCCGGTCAACCTACCCGGCAGCCTCGCGGGGCCAGAAATCGCACTCGGGAACTCAGAACTCGAAGCCGGCCATGCCGAAGTAGCCGCTGGCCGCAGTCTTGTCGCTGCGGTGGCGGTCCCACGCCGCAGCGTCCGCGGGCGGTTGCGGATCGTCGCCCAGCACCGTCACCCGGTGCAGGATCCGGGTCTTGTCCGCTTCACCGATGTCGTCCACGATGGAGTGCAGCGTGACGCGCTCGTCCCACAGCGCCACATCGCCGGGCGACCAGCGCCAGCGGCAGCTGAACTTGACCTGCTCCTGCCAGCGGTACAGGAAGCCCAGCAGTGCCTGGCTCTCGGGCCGGGACAGCTGGGGGATGCGCCGCCCGTGCTGCTTGTTGACGTACAGGCTGAGCCGCCCGGTGCCGGGATGCACCCGCACCACCGGATGCTCGGCCCGCAGCGACCCCTGCTTGCCGTCATCGTGGATGCAGGTGAGACCGGCCAGGAAGGCCTGCATGGGCGCCGACAGCGAGTCGTACACCTCGTAGCAGTTGATCCACATGGTGTCTCCGCCGGCGGGCGGGCACTGCACCATGTGCAGCAGCGCGGCGATCGGGGGATGCTCGCTGTAGGTGACGTCGGTGTGCCAGATGTCGGCCTTGGGAGTGGCCGACGTGTCGAGCACGCACACCTCGGGGGTGTTCTCGTCGACCTTGTCGATGTACGGGTGCACCTCGAGCTCGCCGAACAGCGCGCCGATGTCTCGCAACTGCTCGACGTTGGGGCCCAGCCCGGGCAGGAAGATCACCAGGTGGGTGTCGAGAGCGTCGCGCAGCGCGGCGGCGGCCCGCTCGTCGAGGCGGTCGGGATCGAGGCCTCTCACTTCGGCCCCGAGCGCTCCGGCGATGGGCTTGATGTCGAGTTCCAGGCCGGATTGGGGGCCGACCGGCCGGGCTGGGGCGAGGGTCATGGCGGTCAGGGTACCGCTGGTACTGCGCCCGAGTCGACGGGAGGGGGCGCTACCGTGGCAGGCGGGTAACCGATCCTGGACCGCTGCACGACGAGGGGACTTGCGACATGCCGGACCGGAGTCCATGACCGTCACCATCGGTGAACTCCTGGAGGCCAAGGGCCACATCGTGGCCGACGGGGCCATGGGCACCCAGCTCTTCGCGGTGGGCCTCAGCGCCGGGGACCCTCCCGAGGCCTGGAATGTGCATCACGCCGAGGAGGTGAGAGCCATCCATCGGGCGTACCTGCGGGCGGGGGCCGATCTGGTGATCACCAACAGCTTCGGAGGAACCTCGTTCCGCCTGGCCCTGCACGGCCTGCAGGACCAGGTGGTCGAGTTGAACGCGGCCGCGGCCCGCAACGCCCGCATCGAGGCCGACGCCGAAATGGAGCGGGCGGGCCGTCGGCTGCTGGTGGCCGGCTCGATGGGTCCGACCGGGGAGCTGCTGGAGCCGTTGGGGAACATGTCGGCCGCAGCCTGCGAGGCTGGCTTTGCGGAGCAGGCCGAGGGCCTGGCCGCCGGCGGCGCCGATGTGCTGTGGATCGAGACGATGAGCGACCTCGACGAGGTGGAGGCGGCGGTGCGTGGAGCCCGCTCGGTCTGCGATCTTCCGGTGGCCGCGACCATGAGCTTCGACACGGCCGGCCGCACCATGATGGGCGTCACCGGCTCCGAGCTGGCCGAGCGTCTGGGCGGACTGGGCCTAGCCGCCATGGGAGCCAACTGCGGCAACAACATCCCCGACACCGAGGCAGCCGTGATCTCAATGACTGCGGCCTCAACCGGGACGCCGGTGATCTCCAAGCCCAACGCGGGCGTGCCGGTGTGGAGCGGTGACGCTCTGATCTACGACGGCACCCCCGAGGTGCTGGCCGCCCACGCCCACCGCGCCCGGGCCGCCGGGGTGGCCGTGATCGGCAGTTGCTGCGGAAGCACGCCGGCCCACACCGCCAAGATCGCGGCCGTGCTGGCCGGTGACGAGCCGCCCCCCGACATCGAGGCCGCGCCCCCATCAGCCGCACCGGGCACAGAGGACCGCCTGGCCCGCCGCCGCACCCGCCGCCGCGCCGGATGAACTAACGCAGAACTCAGTGGCGGAACTGGCGCTCGCCGGTGAAGAGCATGGCTATGTCGCGCTCGTCGGCGGCGGCTGTCACCTCGGCGTCGTTGACTGAGCCGCCAGGCTGAACGATCACCGCTGCGCCGGCGTCGGCTGCGGCGTAGATGCCATCGGCAAACGGGTAGAAGCCGTCGCTGGCGCAGGCGCCCCCCGCGGCCCGGCCGGCGGCCTTGGCCGCCGCGATCTCGCCGGCCTGCACCCGGTTCTGCTGTCCCGCGCCTATCCCCCAGGCCGTGCTATCGCGGGCAAGCACGATCGCGTTGGAGCTGGTATGGGCGCACACCCGCCAGGCGAACACCGCGTCGGCCCTCTCGGCGTCGGTGGGCGCCCGGACGGTGACCACCCGCCAGTTGGCCGGGTCGGCCTCCAGCCGGCGGGGCGTCTGCACCACGAACTCGCCGGCCAGGCCGCCCAGGGTTCGCAGCTCCCAACTCGCGGCACCCCTGCGCTCGGTGGGTGCCTCCAGCAGACGGGTGTTGGCCCGGCGGGCGGCTAGGCGCTCGATCACGCCCTCCGCATAACCTGGCGCGATCACCACGTCGGCCTGGGCTGCGGCGGCCATGGCGTTGGCGGTCGCCTCGTCGACTACCGCGTTGGTGGCCACTACCCCGCCGAAGGCGCTGCGGGGGTCGCAGTCGAAGGCCCGCCCATAGGCGGTGGTCAGATCCCCGGCTACGGCTGCTCCGCACGGGTTGGCGTGCTTGACGATCACCGCCGCAGGCCGGTCGCCCAGGTCGTGGGCTAGACGCCAGGCCGCTTCGGCGTCCATCAGGTTGAGGTAGCTCGGCGCCGGGCCGCCGTGCTGGGTCACCCTGTCGAAGAATCCGGAGGTCCCGCGGGCGTGATAGCGGGCGCCTTGCTGGTGGGGGTTCTCGCCGTAGCGGAGGGTCTCGGCCCGCTCGAGCTCCAGGCGGATCACGGCCGGTAGACCAGGCTCGTCCGGCTCGCTCCCGTCGAACCACCCGGCGATGGCGGCCTCGTATGCCGCGGTGTGGGCGAACGCCTTGCCGGCCAGTTGGAGGCGGGTGGTCGCCGACAGGCGTCCGTCCGAGCGGAGCTCCCCCAGAACGGCCTCGTAGTCGTCGGGGTCGACCACCACGCCAACGTGGGCATGGTTCTTGGCTGCGGCCCTTACCATGGTCGGTCCGCCGATGTCGATCGTCTCGATACCGGGCGACGCCTCGAACGGATACAGGTTCGCCACTACCAGATCGATCGGATCGATGCCGTTGGCCTCCAGATCGGCCTGATGGGCCGGATCGTCCCGGTCGGCCAGGATCCCGCCATGGATGCGGGGGTGCAGAGTCACCACCCGGTGCCCCAGCATGACCGGGGAGCCCGTGTAGTCGGCCACATCCACCACGGGCAGCCCCGCGGCGGCGATCGCCCGAGCCGTGCCGCCACTGGCGATCAGCTCCCAACCCAGCTCGACCAGCCCCGCGGCCAACCCGACCACGCCCGTCTTGTCAAAGACGGAGATCAGTGCCCGCCCCGGCTCATTCATCGAGGCCATCCTTACAGGGAAGCGACGATCTCCACCATCAATTCGCCGGCCTCGGTGGGGTTCTGGCCCACCCGGGCCCCGGCCGAGGTCAGTGCCTCCATCTTGGCTGCGGCCGTGCCCTTGCCGCCCGACACGATCGCGCCGGCGTGGCCCATCTTCTTGCCGGGCGGCGCGGTGACCCCGGCCACGTAGGCCACCACCGGCTTGGTCATGTGCTCGGCGATGAAGTCGGCCGCCTCCTCCTCGGCCGATCCACCGATCTCACCGATCATCATCACGGCCCGGGTCTCAGGATCGGCCTCGAAGGCGGCCAGGCAGTCGACGAAGGTCGTGCCGGGCACCGGGTCGCCGCCGATGCCCACGCAGGTGGTCACACCGATCTGTTGCTGCTTGAGCTCGTACAACGCCTGATAGGTCAGCGTGCCCGAGCGGCTGACGATCCCCACCGGTCCTCCTGGCTCAGCGATGTGCCCGGCGGTGATGCCGATGTTGCACTTGCCGGGGCTGATGACGCCCGGACAGTTGGGGCCGAGCAGCCGCACATCCGGATGATCGCGCCTCAGCTTGTTGAACAGGAACGCCTCGTCGTGGGCCGGCACCCCCTCGGTGATCACCACCACCAGCTCCATGCCGGCCTCGGCCGCCTCGAGCACCGCGCCGGGCACTCCCGGCGCGGGGATGAACACGCAGCTCACGGTGGCGCCGGTGGCCGCCGCGGCGTCGGCGACGGTGGCGAAGATCGGCACGCCGTCCACATCGGTCCCGGCCTTGCGGGGGTTGGTGCCGGCCACGACCTGCGTGCCGTAGTCCCGGTTGAGCAGGCCGTAGTAGCGGCCCTGCGAGCCGGTGAGCCCCTGGTACACCACCCGGGTGTTCTCGTCCACGAAGATGCTCATGGCTGCACCTGCCCGCCGGCAGCTCCGGCCAGTTCCACCGCCCGGCGGGCGGCGTCCAGCATCGTCGGCTCCATCATCAGGGCACCGCCCAGGTGGGGCTCCAGCAGTTCCCGGCCCTCGGCCGCGTTGGTGCCGTCGAGGCGGATCACGATGGGCGAGTCGATGTCGACCCGGCGGGTGGCCTCGATGATGCCGGCGGCGATCTCCTCGCCCCGGGTGATGCCCCCGAAGATGTTGATCAGGATGGCCCTGACCGCGGGATCGTTGTTGATGACCTCCAGCGCGCCCGCCATGACCTCCGCGTTGGCGCCTCCGCCGATGTCGAGGAAGTTGGCGGGACTGCCCCCCACCTGGTTCACGACGTCCACGGTGCTCATGGCCAAGCCCGCGCCGTTGGCGATCACCCCGACCGAGCCGTCCAGGCCCACATACTGCAGCCGCTTGGAGTGGGCGGCCTGCTCCCGCTCGTCGCGCGTCTGCGTGGCTTCGTACTGGGCGTAGTCGTCGTGGCGGAACGTGCTGTTGGCGTCCAGGGTGACCTTGGAGTCGAGCAGCACCACGTCGCCGCCGGAGGTCACGATGAGCGGGTTGACCTCGACCAGGTCGGCGTCGGCGTCCACGTAGGCGCCGTACAGGGTCACCAACACATCGGCCACCACGTCGGCCACGGCGCCGGGGATGCGGGCAGCCTGCACCCACTGGCGGCACGCCGGTTGCGTCAAGCCGTCCACCGGATCGATATGGATGCGGGCGATGGCGTCGGGGTCGCGGGCGGCCACGGTCTCGATGTCCACGCCGCCCTCGGCCGACAGCATCCCCAAGTGCTTGCGGGCGGAGCGGTCGAGGGTGAAGCTGGCGTAGTACTCCTCGGCGATGTCGGACGCCTGCTCTATCCAGAGGCGGCGCACGATGTGACCCGAGATGTCGAGGCCCAGGATGCCGGCGGCATGGCTGCGCACGGCGTCGAGGTCGGCGGCGAGCTTCACGCCTCCGGCCTTGCCCCGCCCTCCGGTGTGGACCTGGGCCTTCACCACCACGGGCACTCCGAGCCGCTGGGCCGCGGCTACTGCGTCGTCGGGCGAGTACGCCACTTCGCCCGTGGGCACCGGCAGTCCGTACCGGGCGAACAGTTCCTTGCCCTGGTGCTCGAACAGATCCACGAGCGGCGATACTAGGCCGCGATGCCCGTTTCCAGCGGTCCCCGTCCCGACCTGCGCACCGTCGTGGTGGTGGGCTTGGCCGGGGTGGTGGTCGCGTTGGGCCTGGTCCTGGGCGTGCTGCTGCTGACCCGGGGCGGTACCGACGTTGAGATCCGCCTCGGCGACCGGGACTTCCGCGACATGGAGACCGGCCGGATCAGCGCCGAGATCGCCGACCGGGGGCCGATCCTGTTCGGTGACGTCGCCGACGGAGAGCGCGACATCATCCTGCAGCACCTCGGGGACGATCCCGAGTCGGGATGGCTGGCCTTCGAGGCCCGCCGGCCGGGCCAGAGCCGGGACTGCTTCTTCGAGTGGCAGGCCGGGCAGGCTGAATTCGTGAACACTTGCGACCCCGACGACGTCGTGGACGCGGCCGGCACCGGCTTGCGCCACTTCAGCGTGGCTGTCGTGGACGGCGACGTCCGGGTCGACATCAACCCGCGATGAACCAACCGCGGATGGCTTGCCATACTTGGAGGCCCTATGGCTGACGTGAACCCCACCGACCGGATATTCCTGCGTGATGCCCAGTGCCGGGCCTTCGATGCCACCGTGGTCGCGGTTGACGACGACGGTCGGGTGGCCCTCGACGCCACCGCCTTCTACGCCACCAGCGGCGGCCAGCCCCACG